>NZ_JBFODM010000098.1:26791-228289 GCF_040908325.1 Aeromonas sp. R4-1 | reverse complement strand
CCATACTAATTACCCGTGAGGCTTAACCATACAACACCCAAGAAGTGTTCTAAGGCTTGTAGCAAATACCAAGCGAACTACTTACGTCAGCTTTCACAGATTGAAGAATTTGCCTGGCGGCCATAGCGCCGTGGAACCACCTGATCCCATGCCGAACTCAGAAGTGAAACGCGGTAGCGCCGATGGTAGTGTGGCATTCGCCATGCGAGAGTAGGACACTGCCAGGCACCCAATACAAGAAACCCCGCTCATCGAGCGGGGTTTTTTATTACCTGAAACTCAGAAGGTAGCCTGATTTTTGACCGGCCCTATCTCCTTTCCTCTGTTCTTATTGTTACTCTGCGCTGCTTTCTGGTTCCACAAATAGCCTGATGTTCGTAAGCGTCCAGCGAAGGCCGTATTGACAGTGGCGACAGGTTATTCAGCAGGTAGAGCAACACGCCAAGGCAGCAGTTCACTGACCCGGTTCACCGGCCAGTCTGCGATCACATTCAATACATGCCGCAGGTAATGCTCCGGATCCACCCCGTTCAACCGGCAGGTGCCGAGCAAGCTGTACAACAAGGCTCCCCGTTCACCTCCATGATCAGAGCCAAAAAACAGGAAGTTCTTTCGCCCCAAGCTCACTAGCCGTAGCGCATTCTCCGCGATGTTGTTATCCACCTCTACCCAGCCGTTTTCGGCGTAGTACGTCAGTGCTGACCACTGATTCAAGGCATAGGCGAAGGCCTTGGCCAACTCGGAGTGACGCGAGAGGGAGGACATCCTATCCCGTAACCAGACCTCCAGCTCTTTCAGTAAGGGCTTTGCCCGCCGTTCTCGTTCTGCCAGCCGATGTTCTGCTGACATGCCACGCAGTTCTGCTTCGAGGCTGTAAAGCTGACCAATTCGTTTGAGGGCTTCGTGTGTGTTGTCCGATGGCGTTCGGATATGCACATCATGGATCTTTCGCCTGGTATGAGCCCAGCAAGCGGCTTCCTTTATCGTGCCGGCAGCTCGGTCTTCACGATATAGCTCATTAAATCCTGCGTAGGCATCTGCTTGTAGGACACCGCTGAAATCGGCAAGATGGCTTTGCGGATGGACTCCCTTTCTATCAGGCGAGTAAGCGAACCAGACGGCTGGAGGCAGTTCGGAGCCGGCGTTGCGATCATCGCGTACATACGTCCACAGGCGCCCTGTTTTTGTCTTTTTATTGCCGGGGAGCAGTACCGGGACCGGGGTATCATCTGCGTGTAGTTTGCCATCGGTCAGCACATACTGCCGCAGCGCCTCCTCCAGCGGAGACAGCAATCTGCAACACGCATCCACCCAACCAGAGAGCACAGAGCGGCTCAGCTCGACACCCTGACGGGCATAGATTTCCGACTGGCGATACAGTGGGGTGTGCTCTGCATATTTGGAGGTGAGTACCCGAGCCAGTAAGCCTGGCCCGGCGATCCCCCGCTCGATAGGGCGTGATGGCGCTGGCGCTTGTGTGATGAAATCGCACTGCTCGCAGGTGTGTTTCTCCCGAACCGTGCGGATGACCCGGAAGGCACTGCGTATCAGCTCTAACTGCTCAGCAGTATCTTCTCCAAGGTATGACAGCGTTCCACCACATTCCGGGCAGACTGCCTCTGTTGGATGCAGGCGGTGCTCATCGCGGGGAAGCTCTTGCGGGAAGGGTTTGCGAGTGCGGGTCTGGCGAAGTGGCCGCGGTACCGCTAGATCATCCACCCGGCCGGTTATAGCGTCACTTTCTTGCTGGAGTATTTTCAACTGCGCTTCTGTCTGGGCGATACGACGAGCGATTTTCTCGGACTGGCTGCCAAAATACATACGCCGCAGCTTGTCGAGTTGCGCAAGCAGGCGCTCAATTTCACGCTCCCGCTCTTCCAACCTTGCATGCAAAACACGATTGAGTGACTCCTGTTCGGCCAGGAGTCGTTTCAGTCGCAGGATTTCGTCGGCTAGTGATTTTTCCATACCCATGCATCTTACATGGGGGATCACTTTTTACAACATGGTCAATGAGTTAGCCAGGCGTTTTGGATGGCGCCAGTCTATCCCCTCCAGTAGCATGGCCAGTTGTGCAGGCGTCAAAAAGACTTTGCCGTCTTGAGCTGATGGCCAGGCAAACCGACCCCGCTCCAGCCTTTTGGTCAGCAGACACAGACCATCGCCGGTAGACCAGAGAAGCTTAACTTGACTCCCGTTACGGCCCCTGAAGATAAAGACATGCCCTGACAAGGGATCATCCTTCAACGTCATTTGCACTTTCGAGGCTAACCCATTGAAGCCGTTTCTCATGTCTGTGATACCGGCCACGATCCATATCCGGGTGCCGGCAGGAAGATTGATCATACGCGCAGGGTCTCCAGGATCATTCGTAATGCATTGGTATCGACGGTGCCATCAATGACGACCATTGCACGACCCAGCCGTATTTCGATGGTGCCGGGTGGTGTCGGTTCAGAGGCTGTCTCTGGCGTGAGCGTTTCGGGCTGCGGGGGCTGAGGCAAGAAGAGCTCCGTGGATGAAGGGGGCAATACCAGTTCGATGGGATATAACGCAGGGGCTTCGGCTTTGGCATCACGTCGCCATTTGAACAAGAGGTTGGCATTGACCCCGTGCTCCAGTGCGAGTTTTGAGACGGAGACGCCGGGTTGGTTGGCGGCCTCGACAAGCCGCTGTTTGAATTCTCGTGAGTAATTGGCTCTGCCTTTACGGCTGCTATTGGTACGGCTATTGGTGTACACCATCTTTGGTTCCCACTACTTTTTAGTGGGAACTACTTTGTCCACAACTGCCTCCATTCACCAGACGGTAGTGGCCGGACGCTTACTGATGTTCCGCTTGGTACTCTTTCTTCACTGAACCGCTGTCGCTCTGTATGGCGGCTCTGGCGTAGTCATGACCCACGAATCCTATGATCGCCTGTACGCTACGATCTCTTGCTTGCGATCTTTCCTGGGCATCTGCTTCCTGTGTTAGCTGAAGTCTTTCTTTTTGAGCCCTCTGCTTGTCCATGATTTTGTTAGTCGCCCACTGACGTTATTCCAGAGAGTGTGTTGGCTGTGCTAACACGCAGGCGCAGTGGTTGCTGCTTTGGGTCCTTGTTGTTTGGGGTAATAAGGAAATGGGAAGGGATTCGCGCAGGAACGCAGAGGTTCGAGGTTGATGGGGGATTTTTTGGTAGTTATTGAGCCTGCAGGAGTGAAGATTAAGGAGGGTGATGAAGGAGGCTGATTTGCTGAGTGCTATGGGGAGTGGCAAGTCGTAGGCAAATAAAAAGCCCACGCAACATGGTTGCATGGGCTCGGTATGAATGGCGGAGGAGGTGGGATTTGAACCCACGGATGGTCGCCCATCGCCGGTTTTCAAGACCGGTGCATTCAGCCGCTCTGCCACCCCTCCGCAGCAGTGCGGCGAATATTACCATGCTGATCCGGCTTGTAAATCCCCGTCCGGTTCGATTGCTGGTTAATTGCGCTAAACGACATGAAAAAGTGGCAATCAGAGCGTATCAAGCGCTTTTTTGGCCAGATAACTTGACTTGAAAAAAGACTCAACCACTATAGTGGCCTCTATCATATCCTCTGCAAGATAACGTTATGACTATTAAAAATGCCCTGTTTTGCGCGCTGGCTGGTGTGACCCTGCTGGCGACGCCGGTACATGCAAGCGAGCTGACCAAAAGCGATGTCGAGCAAATCGTTCGCGACTATCTGGTCAAGAACCCCGAGATCCTGGTCGAGATGTCCAATGCCCTGCGTGCCAAGCAGGAGAGCCAGCAGGCCGAGAGTGACAAGGCGCTGATCAAGGCTCACTCCAAGCAGCTTTATGCCAATCAGGATCCCGAGATGGGGAATCCGAAGGCGTCGCTGACCATTGTGGAGTTTTTCGATTACAACTGCGGTTACTGCAAACGGGCCCATCCGCTGGTCAAGCAGCTGATGGCGGAAGATAAAGATATCCGTTACATCTACAAGCAGTTCCCCATTCTGAGCGAGTCCTCCTACTTCGCCGCCCGTGCTGCGCTGGCGGTCCAGCTGGGTCAGCCTGACAAGTACCAGGCGTTCCACGAAAAGCTCTATACCCATCAGGGCCCGCTCGCTGATGAAGCACAGGTCAAGCAGTTGGCTGTGGCGGCCGGTGTTGACTGGAGCAAGGTGGAGGCCAAGATCAAGGATGGCAGCATTGACCAGAACCTCGGTACCAACCGTGCGCTGGCTGAAGCGCTCGGTATCTCCGGTACTCCGGCCTTCATCATCGGTGATCAGATCCTGCGCGGTGCCCCCCGTGATCTGGCCAGCCTGAAGGGGTTTATCAAGGACGTGCGTGCCGGCAAGAGCATTCAATAAGCAGTTGTCATGGTCGAGGCCCAGCGCCCCGGCCAGATACAGAAAGAGGGTCGGTATCACTACCGGCCCTCTTTTTTATTATGTCCTTTGGCACAAGTGGTCGTCGCGAAAGGACCATAACAACGTGCTCAGGACCCGGCCTGTTGGCCTCAGTAACAAGTATTAGCAGAGTCGTTCGGAGTCTATTGATAAATTTTTCGCCTCGCAGAGGCGTGTCGTGAGCATTGCTTAATTCCGGTCAAGATTTTTTCCGCTGCTTGCCTTAGAATCGCCGCCCGTTGCAGGAGAAACCCCTATGTTAGTTGATATTTTACGGCTGGTTTTTATAGCCGGAGGCCTCGTATTTGTCTTCATGCTGGTGCAAGCCTGCTGGCGGAAGAAACAGAGTGGATCCTTTGAGGAGACCCCCTTCTGGCCGGTGGCGTTGATCGGTGGGGTTGCCAACTTCCTCGATACCCTGGGGGTGGGCAGCTTTGCGGTAAAGACCGCCTGCTACAAGCAGTTCAAGCTGATCGATGACCGGGTGCTGCCGGGTACCCTAAATGGGCAGTGCGTGCTGCCGACCGTGACTCAGTCGCTGATCTTCGTCGGCGCAGTCGCAGTGGAGCCGCTGACGCTGATCAGCATGATGATGGCCGCCGCAGCTGGCGCAGCCTGGGGCGCTCGTCATGTGGCCTCGTTTGATCGGCAGACCATCCGGCTGGTGATGGCTATCTCCTTACTGGTCGTCGCAGGGCTTATCTTTGCCGGTCTGTTGGGTCTTTTCCCTGTAGGCGGCGATGCGATGGGGCTCAGCGGCTACAAGCTGGCGATCGCCCTGCTTGGCAATTTCATCTTCGGGATGCTGATGAATGTCGGTATCGGCCTGTTTGCCCCCTGCATGACGTTGGTTTATCTGCTGGGGATGAACCCGCTGGCGGCGTTTCCCATCATGATGGGCTCCACCGCCGTGCTCAGCGTTTTCTCCGCAGGCACCTTTATCCGCAAAGGGGCGTTCGATGCCAAGGCGGTGCTGGCAGTGGCCATCTTCGGCCCCATCGGTGTGGTGCTGGCCGCCATGCTGGTCAAATCCATGGATATGGAGATGCTGAAGTGGCTGGTTGCCTTTATCGTCATCTATACCTCCTGGACCATGTACGCCTCCTGGCGGGCGGCGCGTCGCTCCCCTGTGCAACTGGCGGTGGAGAGCGCAGGCTAGCCTGTACCAGTGCCGCTTCGGCCTTGGCTCCCAGAAAGACATAGAGGCCAAGCGCCAGCAGCAAACCCACCGCACACCCCATCACTCCGACCGCTGGCCAGAGCAGCTCGCTCTGGCCGAGCGAGCCTTTGAACAGCAGCAACAGCCCCTCGATGGAGACCGCGATCAGAATGGCGGCGATAAAGCGGGTGATGGTGCGGCGAATGGCGCTGTGGCGGAAGATATCCTTATGCAGCAGTACCTCCTCTTCCAGAATGGTCTTGCCCAGATCGAACACCGCCAGTGCCAGCGTCAGAAAGATGATGGCGCTAAAGGCGCCGAGCTGGTTCTGCTGCTCGCCGCACAATAGCTGGTAGAGCTGCTCCAGCCCGTGCCAGATCAGGGTAGCGACGATCAAAAACAGCGCCATGCTGAGCACCACATAGACCGCCTTGAACCAGGGCATGGCGCGGCGGCGCTCCCTGTCTCCCATCAACCAGCCAATCAGCTGATGCAGACAGACGGTGATCTCCCGCCCTTGCCCCTGCACGATAAGGTGCAGCCGGTTATGGGCCGCCGGTGCCGCAGGCTGGATGCACATCGGCCCCAGATAGTGGTCAATGCTGACGACAAAGGGATACCCCTTGAGCGAGGCAAGGGGGGCACTGAGCAGCCCCTGCAGTAGCGGGGTCAACTCCTCCTGATACTCCTGATAGCGCCGCAGCACATCGATAGGGCTCATCTCTGCCATATGGACCTCGACGTGGGCTCTTGTGGTGAATGTGCAAATAGTGGGCCTGCTTTATGACAGGGATGGCAGGGCAAGTTGCACCAGAGGATGACAAATTGGTGAGTGACGAAGAGGGAATGCACCAGAACTGGGCGTATCGATGCCCTGTCTGGTGATGGAGTCTCTGTAATAGAAAAGGGCCCGTGACGGGCCCTTCTGCGACAAGCAGTAGCGATTTAGCCAGCCAGCTTGGCGAAGCTGCGCTCGGCGGCGGCCAGGGTGTGTTCAATCTCCTTGTCGCCGTGAGCCAGCGACAGGAAGCCCGCCTCGTAGGCGCTCGGCGCCAGATAGACGCCCTCTTCCAGCATCAGATGATAGAAGCGCTTGAAGCGTTCCATATCGCAGCGAGTGACCTGCTCGTAGCGGGTGATTTCGGGCTCCTCGGTGAAGAAGAAGCCGAACATGCCACCCACATAGTTGATGGCGAGCGGGATGCCGTGCTTGGCGGCGGCCGCTTTCAGTCCCTCGGCAACACGAGCTGTTTTGGCGCTCAGCTGCTCATAGAGACCCGGCTCCAGCAGCAGATCCAGCATGGTCAGACCGGCTGCCATGGCCACCGGGTTGCCGGAGAGAGTACCCGCCTGATAGACAGGGCCAGTCGGGGCGATGTGCTGCATCACCTTCTTCTTGCCGCCGAAGGCGCCAACAGGCATGCCAGCACCGATGATCTTGCCGAGGGTGGTGAGATCCGGGTCGATGTTGTAGTGACCCTGAGCACCGCGCAGGGAGACGCGGAAGCCGGTCATCACCTCGTCCAGGATCAGCAGGGCACCGAACTCGTCACAGATGGCGCGCAGCCCTTCCAGGAAGCCGGGGACCGGCGGGATGCAGTTCATGTTGCCTGCGACCGGCTCGATGATGATACAGGCGATCTCGCTGCCGTACTGGGTGAAGGCTTCACGCACCGAATCCAGATCGTTGAAGACGCAGGTCAGGGTGTGTTTGGCGAAATCGGCCGGAACGCCCGGGCTGTTGGGCTGACCCAGGGTCAGGGCGCCGGAACCTGCCTTGACCAGCAGGGAGTCGGCGTGGCCGTGGTAGCAACCCTCGAATTTGACGATCTTGTCGCGGCCGGTGTAGCCACGGGCCAGACGGATGGCGCTCATGGTGGCTTCGGTGCCGGAGTTGACCATCCGCACCTGCTCCATGGAGGGGACGATCTGGCGGACTTTCTCGGCCATCAGCACTTCGATCTCGGTTGGCGCACCGTAGCTCAGCCCTTTCTCAACGGCCTTGATGACGGCGGCCTTGATGGCGGGGTGGTTGTGACCCAGCAGCATGGGGCCCCAGGAGCCGATGTAATCCACGTAGGCCTGACCATCCACATCATAGAGATAGGCGCCATCGGCGTGATCGATGAAGCGGGGCGTGCCGCCGACCCCATTGAAGGCGCGGACCGGTGAGTTGACGCCACCCGGAATGGTCTGGCGGGCCTGTTCAAACAGCTGATCTGATTTTGACATGGATCATCCTTAATGGGATTTTGGTCGTCACACAAGGGATTGCAGCCGATTGAGACTCGGCAGGCCGGAGCATCAGGAGTATGCTTTGCGCTCTCGCCACCCGGACTCTCGGTCTGCTCCCGTGACAAAAATTTAACGGGCCGACTATAGCAGAAAGCCCCAGCCCTGGGCAGCCGAGCAACGCGCCGGGTGATCCTGATCTCAGCTAGCTGACGATATGGTTTTTCCAAGTTGGTGTAACAAGATGGCGCAACAAGCTCTCTCCTCTGAAGCCGATACCTCTTCGCGGGGGCCGCTTTCCCGCATTATCCGGCAAGACAAGATGCCTTTGCTGGTGCTGCTGCTGGCGGCACTAGTCGGCACCCTGGCCGGGCTGGTGTGCGGCCTGTTCGAATCGGGTGTCCACTGGCTGGCAGAACAACGTATCGCCTTGCTGGCAGACCGTCCCTGGTGGCAGCTCGGTCTGCTTGGCTTTGGCTTCAGCGCCTTGTTGGGATTTGTCGGCTACTTCCTCACTCATACCTTTGCCCCCGAGGCAGGCGGCTCCGGCATTCCCGAGATCGAGGGGGCGATGGACGATCTGCGCCCGGTGCGGTGGTGGCGAGTGTTGCCGGTCAAGTTCTTCGGCGGCATCTGCACCCTGAGCTCCGGTATGGTGCTGGGGCGGGAGGGGCCTTCGGTACAGATCGGCGGCAACCTCGGCAAGATGGTGGCGGATATCTTCCGGCTGCCCAAAGAACATGGCCATGCCTTGTTGGCCGCCGGTGCTGCGGGCGGTCTGGCGGCAGCCTTCAATGCGCCGTTGGCAGGTATCCTGTTCGTGATGGAGGAGATGCGACCGCAGTTTCGCTACTCCTTTCTGGCCATCAAGGCGGTGGGGATCTCCGCCATCATGGCGACCTTGATGCTGCAGAACATGAAAGGGCAGGGGGCGGTGATCACCTTGCCCCATTACGATGCGCCCGCCCTCAAGGCGCTCTGGCTGTTCCTCTTTATGGGGGCCACCTTCGGGGTGCTCGGTTTTGTCTTCAACAAGCTGGTGCTGGCCTGTCAGGATGGCTATCTGGCGTTGCATCAGAACAAGCGCCACCGTTTCGTGGCCATCGGCATGCTGGTCGCCGGAACGTTTGGTGTGCTGTCGCTGTTTGCCCCCTCGGTGACGGGGGGCGGCACCGAGCTTATTCCCCATCTGATGGGGGATGAGTTTGCGATGGCGACCCTGTTCCTTATCTTCTCGGTGCGGCTGGTTGCGACCCTCATCTGCTTCTGCTCCGGTGCCCCGGGCGGGGTGTTTGCGCCGACCCTGGCGTTGGGCACCCTGTTTGGCGTGGTGTTCGGCCATCTGTTTCATGCGGCGTTTCCTGAGCTTGGCATCGAGCCCGGCGCCTTTGCCATCGCCGGGATGGGGGCGCTGTTTGCTGCCACTGTGCGCGCCCCCATCACGGGTATCGTATTGGTCACCGAGATGACCGATAACTATCAGCTGATCCTGCCGATGATGATCACCACGGTCGGTGCGACTCTGGTTGCCCAGTGGCTGGGGGGGCGGCCCATCTATTCCCAGATCCTGGAGCGAACTTTACGGCTCGCCGCGCGTCAAAAGCGGGGTGATGGCAGCGCCACGGCCAGTTAATTTTTCCCTTTATCGCCTTTGGCCCCGGTCAGGGCGGTATAGTGAAGGGAGAGGCGCTGCCGTAAATGGCGTGATAACGGGATGAGGGGCTATGTCCAATCTATTGAAGTTATTGGTCGTGTTAGCCGTTGGCGGGCTCATTGGTTACTTTGTCGGTAACCGTCAGGAGCTGGCCCAGAGCAGTCTGTTGGTGGTGCAGCAGGAGACGCTGGATCGTCAGGGCAAGGCCATCGGCCAGCTCAAGACCGAATTGGGGGTGAAAGATACCCAGCTGGCGACCCAGAAAGCGGCCTTCGAGCAGTTGCAGACCACCCTGAAGAGTCAGGAGGCGCAGGTGCAGGAGCTCAAGCGCCAGCTGGCCTTTTTCGAGCGGATCATGCGCCCCACCGGCGAACAGGTGGGGGTGGTGATCGACAACCTGACTCTGCAGGAGACCAGCATTCCCGGTCGCTACCACTATCGTCTCGCCCTGACCCAGCCCGCCAAGAAGCGGGAGCTGTTTCGTGGTCAGGTGCAGATCCGGGTCGAGGGGAGTCTAGCTGACAAGCCGAAGACGCTGACCGGTCGCGATCTCGGGATGAAAGTGAGCGAGTGGCGCTATGCACTGCGTTATTTCCAGCTGCTGGAAGGGAACTGGCAGTTGCCGGAAGGCTTTGTGCCGGATCGAATCCGTGTCACCATCAACAAGGATGGCAGGCAACCGGCGCAAGAGCTGCTGGTTGAGTGGGGCGAGGTGATCAAGCCGCTGGTCGCTGCGCCGCCTGCTCCGGTTCCCGCGGCCGGTTAAACGTGGTGAATACTTGAACTGAATGGTCGGGTATTGGATAATTTCGCGGTTTCCATGTTTGTGGATCTAATGGTTGTGAGGTCAGTAATGAGTGCAGTAGCAGAAGCCCCGCTGCCCATCCAGATGACGGATGCGGCGGCCAACAAGGTGAAGAACCTGATCACCGAGGAAGAGAATCCCGAGCTGAAGCTGCGGGTATACATCACGGGTGGGGGCTGCTCCGGTTTCCAGTATGGCTTTACCTTTGATGAGAAGATCAACGACGGGGACACCGTAGTCGAGAAGAATGGCGTCACCATGGTGATCGATCCCATGAGCCTGCAATATCTGGTAGGCGGCAGCGTGGATTACACCGAGGGCCTGGAGGGTTCACGCTTTACCGTGACCAACCCCAATGCCACCACGACCTGTGGCTGTGGCTCCAGCTTCTCCATCTGATCGGCATATCGGTCTGATGAAACGGCTCTCGGCAACGAGGGCTGTTTTTGTTTGTGGTGATCAGTTAGCTCCATCAAACAGCATTTCTCTGAAACAACAAAGGCGCCTCGATGGCGCCTTTGTTGTTTGCAGGATGGCTTAGCGGGAGCTTGCCGCCGCGACCAGCGGGACCCGGTTCACTGCCTTGCCCATGTAGGCGAGGGTGATGGTCACAATGATGCAGGTGAAGCTCAGCCACATGTAGGGCAGGTAGTCTAGGGTTGCCACCCCCAGAACCCCGGCCATGAAGATGCCGTTGTCGCTCCAGGGCACCATGCCGCAGGTGAGGGTGCCGCCAAACTCGGCGTTGCGAGAGAGGTTCTTGCGCGCCAGTCCCAGTCGGTCGTAGTTCTTGGCCATGATCTTGGGGGTCAGGATCAGCGACACATACATTGCCGAGCCAAACACGTTGGCCAGAAACGCGGTGCCGATGGTGTGGCTGGTCAGGCTGCCGACGCTGTTGATGCGCTTCTCGAAGGCGCTGGCGATCACTTCCAGAATACCGACCTTCTCCAGCAGGCCGCCAAACCCGAGACCGAAGATGATGACCGCAACCGAGCCCAGCATGGACTCCATGCCGCCGCGACCTAGAATGTTGTCGATAAAATCGATGCCGGAGGTGATGGCAAAAGGACTATAAGCCGAGTGCATCGCCTTGACCGGATCCATGCCCTGGAAGGCGATGGCCCAGATCAGGCCCAGCAGGGCACCGAAGCTGATCACCGGGAAGGCGGGCTTGCGATTGGCCAACAGGCCCAGCACCAGCACCACCGGCACTATGGCCAGCGGGGTGATATTGAACTGGTTGTCGAGAGCCTCCATCACCAGATTGACCTGCTCCAGGCTGACGTTGCCCGAATACTGCATGCCCACCACGGTGAATAGCACGGCGGTGATGACATAGGAGAGCAGGCTGATCGGCAGCATCCCCTTGATATGCTCCACCACGTCGACGTTGGACATGGTCGAAGCCAGCACTACTGAGTCGGAGAGCGGAGAGAGCTTGTCACCGAAGTAGACGCCGGAGAGCACGGCACCGGCTACCAGTGGCGCAGGCACGCCGAGGCTGTGGCCGATCCCCATCATGGCGATGCCGGCCGTGGCAGCAGAGCCCCAGGAGGTGCCGGTGGCCAGCGAGGTCAGGGAGCAGATGATCAAGGTTGCCAGCAGGAAGATGGACGGATGGATCACCTTGAGGCCGAAATAGATGATGCTGGGAACAATGCCGCCGGCAATCCAGGTGCCGACCAGGGCACCGACGGAGACCAGGATCAGGATGGCCCCCATTCCCTTGGCAACGCCGTCAACGGCAGCCTGCTCCAGGGATTTGTAATCGTGGCCAAGTTTGATGCCAAGCCCCATGATGACGAACCAGGCGATGAACAACGCCAGCTGGATCGGCAGATCGAGCACGCTGGTGAACGAGAATGCCAGGGCCAGGAAAATGGCCAGACAGGCAAATACCTGTGCCATGCCCGGTAGTCGGATGTGGTTTTGTTGGTTTTGCATAGATACTTCCTAAACTCTTGCTCGCCAAGGTCACTCCCTCTCGTCCTGTGGATACATCGATCCCGAGGGGGCAACCCAAAAAGAGGCCGCAATCTACCACAAACCCGGCGGGTTAAAGCCCCATCAAATTGGCAAAAATGCACATTTGATTGAAAAAATCACAAATTAGTTGATCTCATAACCCGTTTTTGAGCGGCCTGTTGACACAAAGGGCCACATACGAAGCTTGCTCGTGACGCCACTTGCATCCCCAGTAGATGAAGATGATAATTATTATCAATTGTTGATTGGGGAGAAAACAATGCGCTGGATATTGCGGGGTATGATGTTGCTGGTGGCGGTGGCCGTACTCGCATGGGGTCAGGATAAAGAGTACGGCACCTGGAGTGCCGGTTTTCTGCTGGCTGCCTGGGTGATGCTGGAGCCCGGATTGCGGCCCGCCTTGATCTTGCTGCCAGTGGCCGGGTTGACCGGTATCGTTACCCTGCTCTGGCAGCAGCCCTGGTTATGAGCTTTTGACGGGAGCCTGCTTGATCTTCTGCTGTGCCACCTTGAGCGATTCGACCACCAGCTTTTCCATTTCGGTGCGCTTGGCGTCGGTCAGGAAGTAGATCATGTCGACATTGTGGCGAATATAGTGGGCCGGAAGCTGGTTGAGGGTGAGGCAGCAGAGGTCGGCCATCTGATCGCTGTTGAGCTTTTGCTGCAGCCCCTGTTTCTCAATCTCCTTGAGCACCAGATGTTCGTAAAAGTTGTGAATGTCGGTATCCAGTATCATATGCGTTCCTTGGCATGACGATGAGCGGTGAGTCGTCAAAAGCATAGCCATAACAAGGAGTAAAAACAAAAGGCCCATCACTTTCGTGATGGGCCTTTTGCGTAATGAATGGTGCGAAGAGAGGGACTCGAACCCTCACATCCGTGGGACACTAACACCTGAAGCTAGCGCGTCTACCAATTCCGCCACCTTCGCACACTGATTTTCTCCAGCTGGTTTTTAAATGCGGTTGGAGCGCATTGCTCTGTTTTTACATGTCAGAAGCATGGTGCGAAGAGAGGGACTCGAACCCTCACACCCGGGGGGCACTAACACCTGAAGCTAGCGCGTCTACCAATTCCGCCACCTTCGCACATTCGGGTTTCCAGTCTGGATTTACATGCTGTCTGGATAAAGCATGGTGCGAAGAGAGGGACTCGAACCCTCACATCCGTGGGACACTAACACCTGAAGCTAGCGCGTCTACCAATTCCGCCACCTTCGCACATTGTGTTACCAGTTTTGATTTACATGCTGTCTGGAGAAGCATGGTGCGAAGAGAGGGACTCGAACCCTCACACCCGGGGGGCACTAACACCTGAAGCTAGCGCGTCTACCAATTCCGCCACCTTCGCACATTCGGGTTTTCTAGTTGGATTTACATGCTGCTGAATCAGCATGGCAGTATTGGTGCGAAGAGAGGGACTCGAACCCTCACATCCGTGGGACACTAACACCTGAAGCTAGCGCGTCTACCAATTCCGCCACCTTCGCATCACTGCGGAGGGGGATTCTATAGAGTTTTGGGGGAGCGTCAACAGCCAAAGGGGACTTTTTTCGCTGTTGACGCCCAAAGTGGCGCCAAGGGTACAAAACTTCAGCAATCAGCTGACGTTTGGCGTTCAGTAACGGCCCAATGCACTCTGATACATCCGTTCATACTGGGTGACTGAGTCAGGCCAGTTGAAGCGGGTGCTCATGGCATTGCGCTGCACCTTGGCAAAACGCTCTTTGTCCTGCAGGAAATAGAGCAGGCTGCGGCGCATGGTATCGAGCAGGATGGCGGCAGTCGGATCGTTGAAGCAGAAGCCGGTGGCATGCTCGGGATCGGCATCCCAATCCACCACGGTATCTTTCAGACCACCCACGGCCCGCACCAGTGGCAGGGTGCCATAGGCGAGACTGTACATCTGGTTGAGGCCGCAAGGCTCGAACAGCGAGGGCATCAGGAAAAAGTCGGCACCGGCTTCGACCAGATGAGCCAGCCGATCGTCATAGGTATTGATGAAGGCGAGCTTGCCCGGATAATCCCGGGCCATGGTTTGCAGTTGCGTGGCGAGCGCAGGATCGCCAGAGCCGACGATCACCACTTGTACCTGATGGTGGAGGAATTTCTCCAGCGCAGGGAGCAGCAGGGGAACGCCCTTTTGCTCGGTCAGGCGGCAAACCATGCCGTAGATGGGCAAGTCCGCCACGGCCAGCCCCGCTTCCTGTTGCAGGTTCTCTTTGCAGATCTGTTTGCCAGCCATGTTGTCGATGCTGTAGGTCGCAGGCAGGAATTCGTCGAACTCAGGATCCCAGTCCTTGTAGTCGCAGCCGTTGAGTATGCCGCAGAGATCCGCCGCCCGCTGCTGGAAGATATGCGCCATGCCGTGGGCGCCGAGGTGAGTCAGCAGCTCCTGGGCATAGTTGGGGCTGACCGCATTGATCTTGTCGGCGTAGAGCACCCCGCATTTGAGCAGATTGACGTGGCCGTAGTCGTAGTTGATGCGGCGTTCGTAGTCGGCGATCTCGGGCATGGCCCAGAACTGCTCGCGGCCAAACACCCCCTGAAACGCCGCATTGTGAATGCTAATTACGCTGCGGGTCTGCTGGAAGAAGGGGTTGTGGGCGTGACGGGTTTTCAGCAGCAGTGGCAGCAGGCCGGTGTGCCAGTCATTGCAGTGGGCGATATCAGGGGCAAAGCCGAGCTGCTCGCAGGCATGGAGGGCCGCGGCCGAGAAGAAGGCAAAGCGCTCGCCATTATCCGGATAGGCCTGATTGTTTTCGGCGTAGAGCTGGGGACGATCGAAATATTGCGGGCAGTCGAGCAGATAGACGCAGACGCCATCCAGCTCCATCTGGTAGATGCGATAACCGATATCAGGCAGCCCGGGGTGGGTTGGCAACCAGCGTGACGCCACCAGTCTGGCCTCATCCCGTCGCTTTATCGTCTTGTAGAAGGGGAGCATGATCCTGACATCATGCCCCTTCTGGGCCAGGTACATCGGCAGGGCTCTGGCGACATCTGCCAGGCCCCCGGTCTTGACCAGCCCCTCAACTTCCGAGGCAACAAACAGGATTTTCAGTGGGTTAATAGCCAACTCTTGCTCCCTTAGGTACCACCACGATACCGCCTTCGGATACGGTAAATCGCTCTCTATCGTGGTCCAGATTTTCACCGATAACGGTGCCGGGCGCAATTTCAACATTTTTATCTATAATCGCGCGCCGGATGGAGCACCCTTCACCAATCTTCACATCCCCCAGCAGCACGGACTCACTGATATGGCTGCACGCGCCGATATTGCAGCGGAAACCGAGGATGGATCGCTGGATCTGGCTGCCCTGAATGAAGCAACCGGCGGAGATCAGGGAGTTGGCGATCTTCACCTTGCACTCGTCGCTGTCGATGAAGGTAGCAGGTGGCAGCGCCGGATAGTGGGTGTGCAGGGGCCACTTGCGGTTATAGAGGGAGAAGGGGGGATTGTCGGCCACCAGGTCCATGTGCGCTTGCCAATAAGAGTCGAGGGTGCCCACATCCCGCCAGTAGACGTGCGGTTTCTCGCCGGGGATGACGTTGGTGCTGTAGTCATAGACATAGACGGGGGCACGTGGGTAGAGGCTCGGGATCACATCCTTGCCAAAGTCGTGGCTGGAGTTCTCCTCGGCGGCATCCCGCTTCAACTCGCGGCAGAGGGCATCGGTCTCGAAGATGTAGTTGCCCATGGAGACCAGCGCCTGGGTCGGATCGCCGGGAATGTGCTTGGGCTGCTTTGGTTTTTCCTGAAAGCCGATCATCCGCCCTTCGGTATCGACCTCGATCACCCCGAAGGCGCTCGCTTCTTCGATGGGCATGCGAAGTGCCGCGACCGTCATGGCGGCGTTCTTCTGCTTGTGGAAGGTGACCATCTGGCTCACATCCATCTTGTAGATGTGGTCGGAGCCGAAGATGCAGACGTGATCCGGTTCGGCCCGCTCGATAAAGCCTAGGTTCTGGTAAATGGCGTCGGCGGTGCCGTCATACCAGCGTTTGCCCATCCGCATCTGGGCCGGGATGGGATCGATAAAGCGGTCGGTGATGCCGACGATATTCCAGCCCTTCTTCATATGCAGGTAGAGGGACTGGGATTTGAATTGGGTCAGTACATAGATGCGCAGAAAGTCGGCGTTGACGAAGTTGTTGAGGACAAAGTCGATCAGCCGGTAGCTGCCACCGAAGGGGACGGAAGGCTTGCTGCGGGTGGTGGTCAGAGGCTGTAGGCGAGTACCTTCGCCACCAGCCAGGATCATGGTCAAAATGCCTGCCATCGTATTTCTCTCCCTGAATTAACAACATGAAAAGGTTTTCAATGTTCGGTATAAAAACACCCCTAAAGGGGTGGTTTTTATCGTGTGCTTAATACCTTATCAGATGCCGGATGGCGCTCTCTAGCTGTTTTATTGTGCTGCTTACACTTATTTACATTTTGCTCAGATAGACCTTGAATTTGGCATCACTGCTGATCACTTCAGTCCGTTTGAAGTGTGTCTCCAGTATAGGCTGGTAGCGCAAGAAGGCGTTGGCAACAATGGTCAGCGAACCATTTGGCAGCAAAAATGCCGGCGCCTTGGCCAGGAACTGCTCGGTTGCCGCATAGAAGGTTTTGAGACCCGCATGGAATGGCGGGTTGGAGACGATGTGCTGGAAACGGGTGGAGACATCCGAATAGACATCGGAAGCGGTGACCTTGCCCTGCAGACCGTTGATCGCCAGGGTGCGGCGGCTCGATTCGAGTGCCAGTGCGCTGATATCCACCATGTTGACCCGCAGATCCGGATTGCGCTTGGCCAGCACAGACCCAATCACCCCGGCGCCACAACCGAAATCGAGCAATTCGCCCGTCATCGGCGGCACGGCGGCCAGTAGCATCTGGGTGCCGAGATCCAGCTCGGCGGCACTGAAGACGCCGGGCAGCGCCAGCACGGTCAGCTCGGTATCACCCGCCTTGCACTGATAGCGGCCAAACCAGCTATCCAGATTGAAAGGTTCAACCGGCTTGCTCAGCTCACCGTGATAGAGGGAGCAGCGGCGCGCTGAATCGCGCTTGATCGGCTGTTCGCTATAGGGGGCCAGCAGCTTGTCGGCGCCATTGATGCCGCCGCGGTTTTCGCCAGCGAGGAACAGATCGGCACCCTCTTCCAGCAAGGGGGTCATCATGGCCAGCAGATATTGTGCCTCGGCCTTGGCCTTGGGCATCAGCAGCAACAGGGCATCGAAGCGGGGGGCGCCACCGAGCTGGTGGTCGAACAGGATAGCCTCGCCGAGGGCGGCCTGCTGGCTGCGGTAGTAGCAGTAATCGGTGGTAAAGACGGTCAGGGTCCGGGCCAGGCTCGCCAGCTGGCGGGGGTAGTCATCCTCCAGCGCGCCGCAGACAAGTAGCCGCTTGCCGACAAAGAGGGCTTGGTTTCGTTCCAGCATCTGGCTGACGGCACTGATAGGGCTGCTCATCGGGTCTCTCCACGCAATTTTGGGCGGCCATTATACATAGCCCCTTTCGCCTTGACATTTATGCCGTGTTCCCGAAATATGCCCAGACACCATTTTTTGACCAGAGATGACGAAATGCGGTTCAACGGGTTGAAACGAAAGCACAAAAAAAGCCTGAAATTCGGGCCTGCCGACGTTCGCGCGTAACCTCTCATCCCTGAGAAGCTTCAAACCCCGGTTGCGCACATCGTACCGGGGTTTTTTATTGCCATATGCGCGTCATTTAGGAGAAGGAGATCCCATGTTTCAAGGTTCAATCGTTGCGTTGATCACCCCGTTTCGACAGGGAAAGCTGGATGAAGAGGCGCTGCTGCGTCTGGTGGAGTGGCATATCGAACAGGGCACTCACGGCATTGTGCCGGTGGGCACCACGGGGGAAAGTCCGACCCTGACCCATGACGAGCACTGCCGGGTGGTGGAGCTGGTGGTCAAGCAGGTCGCAGGTCGCATTCCGGTGATTGCCGGGGCCGGTTCCAACAATCCGGTCGAAGCTATCGAGTACACCCTCCATGCAGAGCGGGTGGGGGCTGATGCCACCCTGCATGTAGCCGGTTACTACAACCGTCCCAATCAGGAGGGGCTCTACCACCACTTCAAGGCGGTACACGATGCCACCGCCAAGCCGATCATCGTCTACAACATCCCGCCGCGCGCCATCGTTGACGTGCAACCCGCGACCCTGGCCCGTCTGGCCGAGCTGCCGCGCATTGCCGGGGTGAAAGATGCCACCGGCGACTTGGCGCGCCCCTGGACCGAGCGCCAGCTGATCAAAAAGCCCTTCGCCTGGCTCTCCGGTGAAGATGCCACTGCGGTTGCTTACAACATCGGCGGCGGTCAGGGCTGTATCTCTGTGACCGCCAACGTGGCGCCCAAGCTGGTGGCCGAGGTGCAGAACCTCACGCTGGCGGGCAAGTGGCAAGAAGCGCGTGAGCTGCAAGACAAGCTCATTCCGCTCCATCAGGCGATGTTTGCCGAGCCGAGCCCGGCTGGTGCCAAATATGCCGCTTCCCTGCTCGGTTTCTGCAGCGAGGAGTGCCGCCTGCCGGTGATGCCGCTGTCAGAAGCGACCCGCGAGCGCATTCGCAGCGCCATGCAGCAGCTCAACCTGCTGTAGTGCAAAACGGGTGAGCCAAGGCTCACCCGTTTTGTTTTCGGCTTTTGTTTCCGGTCTTTATTTCCGACCTTTAGTAACGGTATGGCCACGCTCAGGCTGCGTGATGCAGCCAGGCGGCGATGGCCAGCTGCAACTCGACATACGCCGGATAGAGGAAGAGATCGGCCAGCTCGGCAGGCCACTCGTCATGCTCGTCCGGCTGGGCTTGCAGATGGGCTTGCAGGTTGGTCAGGGCGGGTAGCCAGAGCACTGGTTGTGGCAGCGCGGCCGCACTGCGGGCGACCAGATCGATCCCTTGGCACAGGGCCGCGAGTGCCTGCTGTTGAATGCCTTTATCCTGAGGATGCTCCAGCCAGAGCTGCTCGTGATGCTGCCAGTGACGCAGCCCCTCGCTTACCCCCGTTATGCCATCCATACCTTCATGTTCGACCAGTGCCTGCAGGGCCAGCGGTTTGCCAAGACCAGCCAGTCGATAGCCGCGCTGGGCCTTGGATTGGGCGCCAAGGCGCAGCCCGCCGATCCTGGCGAGGCGTTGGGCCAGTGCAAACAGCGCCGCGGTCGCGCCTGATTTGAGCTCCAGTTCCAGCTCGTTGATGGTGGTGCTGCCCTGACTGCCGACAATCTCTCCCTGATCCCAGGCCAGCTCAATCTCGGCCCCCTCGAAGGCGATCAGCCAGTGGCGGCGCAGGAAGTCGGTACGAAATTGGGCGACCAGCTGCTGCTGAATGTGGTCACGCTCGCTCAGGGTCGGCCAAATCTCATCGGGAAAGGCCGAGAGGGTCGGCAGATCGCCGCTCACGGGGGCGTTGTACTCGGGTCTGGCGTGCAGGCCGCCCACCACCTGGCCGCGGCATTTGATGGTCTGCTCGGCGAAGGTGTCGCAGCGGCGAATGCGCAACCCCATCTCCAGCTGGCGCAGAGCCAGGGTCGGCGTATCGAAATAGACGTTGCCGAGCTGCTGTTGTGATGATTCTTTAATCTCAAGAGAATTCAGCAGGTTGGATAACTCGGGTTGAATGTCGCGGGCGACAAAAAACTTTATCTCGATCTCAGTTTGCATAGTCATTCCGGGCTGGCAGGCAACTTTGGGGGGCAGGATTCGGGTCGCGGGGATATAATGCCCGCGAGACGACTAGATTAATTCGCGGTTTAATTGAGGGCGCAGTTCGGTTACCATGCGCGCCTCATAAAATCGTATCGAGTGTTTTTTCACCGACACAGGTTTGGCCATGCCAGTAAATACTATTTTGGGGCTTTTTGCCAAGTCCCCCATCAAGCCGCTGCAGAAGCATATCGTCAAGGTTCACCAGTGCTCCCAGCAGTTGATTCCTTTCTTTGACGCCGTTGCCGAAGACCGTTGGGAAGATGCCGAGAAGATCCGGCAGCAGATCGCCCAGCTGGAAAAAGAGGCAGATACCCTCAAGCGTGAAATCCGTCTGAAACTGCCTCGCGGCCTGTTCCTGCCGGTTGCACGTACCGACCTGCTGGAGCTGTTGACCCAGCAAGACAAGATTGCCAACCGTGCCAAGGATATCTCCGGCCGCATGCTTGGCCGTCGCATGGAATTCCCCGCTGAAATGCGGACGGATTTCATGGCTTACCTCAAACGTTGTATTGATGCGACCGCTCAGGCCGAGAAAGCGATCGGGGAGCTCGACGAGCTGCTCGAGACCGGCTTCAAAGGACGGGAAGTGGAAATGGTTGCCGAGATGATCCACCAGCTGGATCTGATCGAGGACGATACAGACACCATGCAGATCGGACTGCGCCAACAGCTGCAAGCGGTTGAGCACAATTACAATCCGATCGATGTGATGTTCCTTTACAAGATCCTCGAATGGGTAGGTGACCTGGCAGATCAGGCCGAGCGCGTAGGCGCCCGTCTGGAACTGATGCTGGCTCGTTCGTAATCGACTGACTGGGTAAACACTATTAATGGACATTATCGCGAATTACGGCACCACTCTGGTGCTCGTGGCGGCCTTGTTCGGCTTTTTGATGGCTTGGGGCATTGGCGCGAATGACGTGGCCAACGCCATGGGAACATCGGTCGGCACCAAATCCCTGACCATCCGTCAGGCGATCATCATTGCCATGATCTTCGAATTTGCCGGTGCCTATCTGGCCGGTGGCGAAGTGACGGCCACCATCCGTAACGGCATCATCGACAGCAATGCGTTTGTCGATAGCCCGGACCTGCTGGTACTCGGCATGATCGCCTCCCTGCTGGCGGCTGGCGCCTGGTTGATCCTCGCCTCCTACTTCGGCTGGCCTGTTTCCACCACTCACTCCATCATCGGCGCCATCGTCGGTTTTGCGGTGGTGAGCATTGGCCCGGAAGCGGTGCAGTGGAGCAAGTTTGGCGGCATCGTCGGCTCCTGGGTCATCACCCCGGCCATCTCAGGTGTCATCGCCTACTTCATGTTCATCAGCGTGCAGAAGCTTATCTTCAACACCGATGATCCCCTGAACAACGCCAAGCGCTATGTGCCGTTCTACATGTTCCTGACTGCGCTGGTGATCTGTCTGGTGACCATCAAGAAGGGGCTGACCCACGTCGGTCTGCACCTGAGCGATGGCGAGGGCATTCTGCTCTCCATCGCCATCTCCATCGCAGTGGCGTTTGCCGGCTGGATCTACATTCGCGGCCAGAAGTACAACCCGCAGGATGACAGCAAGATGCACTTCGCCAACGTGGAGAAGGTGTTCGGCATCCTGATGGTGATCACCGCCTGTGCCATGGCCTTTGCCCACGGCTCCAACGACGTGGCCAACGCCATTGGCCCGCTCTCTGCGGTGGCCTCTATCGTGGCTTCCGGTGGCGAGATTTCCAGTCAGGCAGCCATTGCCTGGTGGATCCTGCCGCTGGGCGGTATCGGTATCGTGATCGGTCTGGCGACCATGGGCGAGAAGGTGATGGCGACGGTCGGTACCGGCATCACTCACCTGACCCCGAGCCGTGGTTTTGCTGCCCAGCTGGCCACTGCCGCGACCGTGGTGATTGCCTCCGGTACCGGTCTACCCATCTCCACCACCCAGACCCTGGTCGGTGCTGTGATGGGTGTCGGTCTGGCGCGCGGTATTGCGGCGCTGAATCTGGGTGTTCTGCGCAACATCGTGGTCTCCTGGATCATCACCCTGCCTGCCGGTGCCATTCTGGCTATCGCCATCTTCTACGTGCTGCAGGCCTGCTTCTCCTAATCGAAGCGGCATTCAGCAAAAAGCCCGAGTCATCGACTCGGGCTTTTTTATTGTGCGCGGGAGCTGAGGTGCTGCTCCCTTTGCATATTTCCCTTAGAGGCTGGCGCAGATCTGCCACAGATCGTACTGGATAGCGGCGGCGGTCACTTCCCGGCCCGCCCCCGGCCCCTGGATCACCAGCGGGTTGGTGCGGTAACTGTCGCTCTCGATGGCGAAGATGTTGTCGCACGGCAAGAGGTTGGCAAACGGGTGGTGGGGCTCCAGCGCCTCCAGTCCGACCCGCGCCTTGCCGTCATGCTCGAAGCGGGCCACGTAGCGCAGCACCTTGCCGAGGCGCTTGGCCCCTTCGAAGGCGGTCTGGATCGGGCCATCCAGCTCTTTCAGTCTGTCCATGAACTGATCGGCTGTCACCTTGCGCAGCGGGACGGGCACCAGATTCTCCAGCTCGATATCGGCGGAGTCGAGCTCAAAGCCTGCTTCCCGCGCCAGAATAAGCAGCTTGCGCCGCACGTCCTGACCGGAGAGATCCTCGCGGGGATCCGGTTCGGTCAGGCCGTGCTGCCACGCCTCGTCCACCAACTCGGAGAAGGGGCGGGTGCCGTCATACTGCTGGAACAGCCAGGAGAGGGTGCCGGAGAAGATGCCGGAGACCCCCTGAATGCGGTCGCCGCTCTGGCGCAGCATCTGGATGCTGGACTGGATTGGCAGCCCGGCGCCCACGGTGGCGTTGTAGCGCCACTGCACCTGGTGGTCGCGACAGGTCTGTTTGATGCGCTGGTAGAACTCGCTGTCGGCGGCACCGGCAAACTTGTTGGCGGCGATGATGTGAATGCCGAGCTGGGCAAAATCCGGGTAGTAGCGGCTCACCGTTTCGCTGGCGGTCATGTCCAGCGCAACCAGCGCATCGAAGCCGTGCTGTTCAAGCTGGGAGAGCAACTCCGGCCAGATCAGCGGCTTAGGATTGAAGTTGTCCTGTACCTTGAGGGGGTTGAGCCCCTCTTCATCGAGCAGGCCTCCTTCCGAGCTGAACACCCCGTAGAGGGTGAGCGCCAGATTGAGCTCATGTTCCAGCCGTGCCTTTTCACGGGCGTAGAGGCTCAGCCAGTGGCCGCCGATATTGCCCTTGCCGAACACCACCAGTCCGACCCGGGTCGGGCGGCTGAACAGGGCGCTGTGGAGGGCGATGAGCAGCGGCTCCAGCACTACCTGACGCAGCACGGCCACCAGACTCAGGCCATCTCGGGCCACCTGTACGAACTCCAGCGGTTGATCTGCCAGCAGCTGATAGAAGCGATGACACTGCTCCGCGTTGTCGGTGACACCGGCGCCGACCAGCGCCACCAGACTGAACCCCTCTTTCTGGATTAGGCCGGTGAAGCTCCCTTGCAGCTGGAAGTCGCGCAGCAGCTCGAAGGCGCCTTGTGCCACCTCGAGGGTGTAGGCGAGGCGCAGGATCCGGCGATCCGGCTGGCGCTGCAGGGTGAGCGGGTTGAGGCGGTGACGGGCCAGATGGGCCTCGATGGTGGCCACCGTCTGCTCATAGTTGGTCTGCGGCAGCACCTTCAACTCGATGAGGGCGATTTGATCCACCGAGGAGACGATGCGGGCGCCACCGGAGCGGGGGGCGCGGCGCAGGATATGGGTGCAGCCCTCATCCGGGTTGTAGCTGCAGCGCAGGGTGAGGCGCTGGCGGCTGTCGGCCACAGGTTGCAGGGTGCGCGAGTGCAATACCGAAGAGCCAAGGCGGGCCAGCTCGTTGGCTTCCGCGAGGCTCAGGCGCTCCAGCAGACGCGCCTCCTTCACCCGGCGCGGGTCGGCGCTGTAGACCCCGGCCACGTCGCTCCAGATGGTGGTGGATTCACCATCCGCCAGCAACGCCAACAGGCTGGCGCTGTAGTCGGAGCCGTTGCGACCGAGCAGCAGGGAGCGCCCCTCCATGTCGGCAGCGATAAAGCCGGTTACCACGATGCGACCGGCATGCTCCGCCAGTCGCGCCTTGAGCAGCTCGCTGGAAAGCGCGGTATCCACCTTGACCAGAGCGCCATCCTCGGCGCGCAGGAAACTGCGGGCATCGAGCCAGATAGCCTTGTCGCCTCGGCTGGTGAGCAGGGCCGCCAGTAGGCGCGCCGACCACACTTCGCCAAAAGCGAGCAGGCCGTTGCGGGCGAAGCGATCAAACTGCCCTTCAAGCGTTTTGGCTATCAGCTGCATGTCGTCGGCCAGCAGCTTGCTCAGATCGAGCTGCAGTTCACCCTCCAGCAGGCCGTCGATCAGGCTCTGCTGATAGGCCTGCAGGGCCGAGATGGCTTTACCGGCGGCTTCGTCCCCCGCTTCGGCCAGCTCCACCAGCTGGATCAGCCGGTTGGTGGTCTTGCCGGCGGCGGAGACCACGATCAGTTCATCCCCGCCCACCT
Source organism: Aeromonas sp. R4-1 (assembly GCF_040908325.1). Lineage (NCBI taxonomy): Bacteria > Pseudomonadati > Pseudomonadota > Gammaproteobacteria > Aeromonadales > Aeromonadaceae > Aeromonas > Aeromonas sp. R4-1. The sequence goes on along the minus strand of NZ_JBFODM010000098.1, from coordinate 203,832 downwards.
GTTGTTCAACGATACTGGCGACCCGGCGATAACAGACCGGATCCGCCAGACTGCTGCCACCAAATTTGTGGACGTGACGTCGCTTCAATCCTGCTTCTGCTGCCACCGCGATCTCTCCTTGTTGCTGCTGTTCCATTACTTCGCTACCTGTTCTGCCTGCTGCGCCTGTTCAAAAGCCTGAGCCAGATCGGCCACCAGGTCTTCACCGTGTTCAATACCGACCGACAACCGCAGCAGTTGGGCGCTGATGCCTGCTGCCTGCTGCGCCGCCGGGGTCATGGCCCTGTGGGTCATGCTGGCCGGATGGGCCACCAGACTCTCCACCCCGCCGAGGGACTCGGCCACCGAGAAGAGGGTGAGGGCCGCGAGGAAGGCGCGAATGCCCGCCTCGCTGCAATCGAGTTCAAAACTTAGCATGGCGCCAAAGCCGGACTGTTGACGGCGCGCAATATCGTGGCCAGGATGGCTCGGCAGGCTGGGGTGATAGATACGTTTCACCAGCGGCTGCTGTTGCAGGAAGGCGAGGATGCGATCGGTGTTCTCCTGATGGGTGCGCAATCTGGGGGCCAGAGTGCGCAGGCCGCGCAGGGTGAGGTAGGAGTCGAACGCCCCGGAGGTGAGCCCCAGACAGTTGGCCCACCACACCAGCGACTCGGCCAGTGCTGCCTCCTTGGCAATCGCCACTCCGCCCACCACGTCTGAGTGACCGTTGATGTACTTGGTGGTGGAGTGCACCACCACATCGGCACCGAGGGCCAGCGGCTGTTGCAGCAGGGGGGAGAGGAAGGTGTTGTCCACCACCACCTGTGCACCCACCTCGTGGGCGGCGCTGGCGATGGCGCTGATATCCACCACCCGCAGCAGCGGGTTGGAGGGGGTCTCGATCCATACCAGCGCAGGCTTTTGCGCCAGCGCGGTGGCCAGTGCGGCCTCATCCCCCTGATCGACAAACTGCACCCGGTAGTGTCCCTTGGCCGCCAGATACTCGAACAGGCGCCAGGTGCCGCCGTAGCAGTCGTGGGGGGCGAGCAGCAGCTCCCCCGCCTTGAGCAGTGCTGTAGTGACCAGATGGACGGCCCCCATGCCTGTGCCGGTAACCACGGCGCCTGCGCCCCCTTCCAGTGCCGCCAGCGCGTCCGCCAGATTGGTGCGGGTCGGATTGCCGGAGCGGGCATAATCGTATTGACGGGGCTCGCCAAAGTCGGCAAAGGTGTAGTTGCTGGAGAGGTAGATGGGGGGCACCACGGCACCGTGCTGTGTGTCTGTCTCAATCCCGGTGCGAACCGCCAGGGTGGCCTTGTGGGTCATATCACTCTCCTTGATGTCTCTTCACACGCCGGCATCTTGCTGCCACGCGCCATTGCGGGCTCATGGACAACCACACTACGCCAGCTTAAAAAAGCCGTCAACACTTCCAGACGTCTAAATGGCTTTGCTGTTGGATTGCCATTAATTTCCTTAAGGGTTAAAATCCGCGCTCACGGCTAAATGAGAACAGGTGAGTCATGGGAACAGAGTGGAACGGCGACTACGTCAGCCCCTATGCGGAACACGGTAAGAAGAGCGAACAGGTCAAGAAGATTACCGTCTCGATCCCGCTCAAGGTGTTGAAAGTGTTGACCGATGAGCGCACCCGCCGTCAGGTGAACAACCTGCGTCATGCGACCAACAGCGAGCTGCTCTGTGAAGCCTTCCTGCACGCTTTCACCGGCCAGCCGCTCCCTTGCGACGAAGACTTGCGCAAGGATCAACCGGACAGTGTCCCGGCCGAAGCGCGCGCCATCATGGAAGCGCTGGGCAAAGAGATCGAAGATTTCGACAAGGAATAACCCCTGATGACGCGGCCCTGGCCGCGTCATTGCTATCAGCCATGTCCCGCTTCAGCCTGCGCCACTATCACCACCACGTTTGCAGCCATAGCCACGACTTTGCCCAGCTGGTGATCCCCCTCGACGGCCCCCTCGAGATCGAGGTGCAGGGCCGGGTGCGTCGACTTGCCCCCGGTTCTGCCTGCATCATCGCCCCCGGTGAGCGACACGACTACGCTGCCGATCCCGCGCTTTCGTTTCTGGTGCAGGAGAGCGGCTGGCTGCCCGGCGATCTGGCGGCCTGCCCCTTTATCGAGCTGGATGAGCCCCAGCGCCACTACCTCGCTTTTCTGCACCGCATGGTGGCCGAGGGGCGGCAGGTGGCGGGCATGGAGCAGGTGTGGCTCTCTCTGCTGGCTGAAGGGCAGGGGATGCAGAGCACTGCCACGCCGCGTCTTGCCGCCCGCATCCTCAAGGTGCAACGCCATATCGATGCCAACCTCGCCGCCCCGCTGACCAATCAGCAACTCGCCGCCATCGCCTGCCTTGGCCAGAGCCAGTTCAAGCTCGCTTTTCGCCAGCAGCTGGGGACGAGCGTCTCCCACTACATTCGCAGTCGACGCATGGCGCTGGCGCGTACTCTGCTTGCCGGTACACAACTGCCTGTTGGCGAGATTGCCAGCCGCTGCGGTTACCAGAATCAGGGGGCCTTCAGCGAGCGCTTCCTGGCCGAGACCGGGCTTACTCCGTCCCTCTGGCGCCAGCAAAACGGCCACCTGCCGTAACGAAACGGCTGATCGCCGAAGACGGGATGCTCTCTTTGGGCCATGCTGCGGGTCATGCAAGGTACACGATAAACAGGAGCCGAAATGGAGACGATTAGCTGGCAGGATTTCGAGGTGGTGGAGCTGAGGGTGGGCACCCTGGTGCGGGTCGAGCCGTTTCCCGAAGCAAGTAAACCGGCCTACAAGGTGTGGGCGGATTTTGGCCCTGAACTGGGGATTCGCAAGAGCAGCGCCCAGATCACCGCACTCTACCAGCCAGAGCAGCTGGTGGGCCGCCAGATCATCGCCGTAGTCAACTTCCCGACCAAACAGATAGGGCCGTTTCAGTCGGAGTTTCTACTGACCGGTTTCTATCGGCCGGATGGCGCCGTAGTGATGGCTATCCCCGAGCGGGAGGTGGAGAACGGCGCCAAGCTGGGCTGAGTTCACACCCGAACAGAGAGAAGAGAGGCGACCCAAGGTCGCCTCTCTTTTTGTTTTCTGTTGCGAGTCGTTACTTCAACAGGCTGAAGATCAGCGCCGATACCGCCAGCGAACCGGTCAGTAGGATAAAGCCGTTGGTCCAGCCGTGACGGAAGCGGGCCAGCGCCTCCACCTTGTAGATGGCAATCACCGGCATGATGAACAGGATCATGGCGATGACCGGGCCGGAGAGGGTCTCCATCAGCCCCAGAATGCCCGGGTTGATGACGGCGGCGCCCCAGATAGAGAAGAACATCAGGGCGATGCCGACCTTGTCCGCCTTGGCCAGCGGCAGGCCGGTGGGCTTGGCGATCAGGCTTTTCAGGCTCTCGCGGGCACCGAGGAAGTGACCGAGGAAGGAGGAGCTGATGGCGATAAAGGCGATGAGCGGCCCCAGAGTCACAATCACCGGGTTGTCGGTGATGTTGGCGAGATAGGAGAGCACCGAGACGTTCTGGGCCTTGGCTTCAGCCAGCTGGGCTGGCGAGAGGCTCAGCACGCAGGAGAAGACGAAGAAGAGCACGAAGCCCACCAGCATTACTGTGGTGTTGCGCAGGATCAGGCCGCTCTTGGCTTCTGCCTGCTCGCCATATTCACGACGCTGCACGTTGGCAAAGCCGGAGATGGCGGCGGCGTGGCTGAAGGCGAACACGGTCACCGGCAGCGCCAGCCAGACGGTGTTGAGGAAGCTGACCCCTTCAAACGCCGTCACTTCCGGCCACTGCCACTGGGGGATCAGGTAGCAGGAGAGGGCCGCCAGAATGGCCGCCAGCGGATAGACCATAAAGGCGAAGGCGCGCAGCATCGCTTTCTCACCCGCCAGCATCACGGCGATCATGGCGAATACCAGTACGCCGGAGAGCATCACCCGATCCGGGGTCGCCATGCCGAGCTGGTTGACCATAAAGCTCTCCACCGTGTTGGTCAGCCCGACCCCGTAAATGAGCAGGATCGGGAAGATGGAGAGGAAGTAGAGCGCAGAGATGAGGCGGCCGGCCATCTTGCCGAAATGCTCCTCCGCCACTTCGGTGAAGTCGGCGTGGGGGCGTGACGATGAGAGCACGAAGCGCGCCAGCCCGCGATGGGCCAGGAAGGTCATGGGGCCTGCCAGTACCGCGACGATGACGAGAGGCCAGATCCCGCCCAGGCCCAGATTGATGGGCAGGAACAGGATACCGGCGCCAACGGCGGTGCCAAACAGACTGATGACCCAGTGGGTGTCGTGACGGCGCCAGCGGGTGGTGCTGGACGTGGTGGAGCAGGAACCGGATAGCTCCTTGGTAGCCTCTACAGATAAACTCATTACTAATTCACTTTTTGTTAGTGTTTTAATCTGAGTTCATTGTGGTTTATCGGGATTTAATTCTCAAAAAGCGAGACTGAAACATATCACTGCCATTGCGGGGTTTAGCCAGCGAGATTGGGAATGGAATCTGGTTCACAGAATGGAACAAAACTGATATTGGTGAATTTTGTGAAATATAAAACCAAAATTTGATCTACTATCATTTTTTTATTTTGGCTAATCAGGTGTTTTCAGAATTACGTGAAAAATCGCACCATTTCTCGCCGACCGATTGTGATGTTTCACTATCATTTTGCCGCTTTGCCAGCGTATCACGCTGTTCAAGAGTGCCTTGACCAGCGGATCACACCGACCATCACCCGGGGCAACTTCCCTGAAAAAGCAGGCGGCCATCGGGCCGCCTGCTTGTCTGGTGTGATGATATCGCTATCTGCCTAGTGGGCCAGAATGCTACCCCAGGCGAGGTCCGGATCCCCCATCACGATAAAGTCCGGGTTCTCCAGCGACTCGGTTTCGTTGTAGCTGAGTGGCTGCAACGCCAGACTGAGGATACGGCCACCGGCTGCCTCGACGATGCACTGGGCGGCGGCGGTGTCCCACTCGCCGGTGGGGCCGAGCCGCACGTAGCAATCGGCCGCACCTTCCGCCACCAGACAGGATTTGAGGGAGCTGGAACCAAGCGGGATCAGCTCGTAGTTGATGGCCGGGTTGAGACGGCGGGTGAGGTTTTCCAGCTTCTGGCGGCGGCTGATAGCCACCACCAGTGAGTCGGGCTGGTCATGCTCGTGATGCATGGCGCTGATGGGCAGTACCTCGCCATTCACCTCCTTGAAGGCGCCGTAGCCGCGCACCGCCCAGTAGAGCACGTTGGACTCGGGGGCGTAGATGACCCCCAGCACCGGCACATTGTCCCGCACCAGGGCGATCAGGGTGGCAAAGTCGCCGCTGCCGGCGATAAATTCGCCAGTGCCGTCGAGGGGATCCACCAGCCAGTACTGCCGCCAGTTGGCGCGCTGGCTGAAGGGGATGTCGGCCGCCTCTTCTGTCAGCACCGGCACATGGGGGGTGAGCGCTGAGAGCGCCTGTTTAAGGTAGGCATCGGCAGCAAGATCGGCACTGGTGACCGGGGTCGCATCCTCCTTCAGCTGACGCTCGAACTGACCGCCGTGATAGATGTCGTGAAGGATCCTTCCGGCTTCGCGGGCAATCTCCTTGACCCCCGGCACCCAGGCCAACAACTCCTGCATCTCGTTATCCTCTGTCTGTTAACTGCCCGTCTGCGGGCTACTCTGCCTGCTCGGCCAGCCACTTTTGGGCCAAGAGCAGGGCACTGATGCTGCGCGACTCGGTGAAGTCGGGTCGCGCCAGCAATTCGTCGATCCGGTTCAGCGGCCAGGGGATCACCTCCAGCGGTTCCGGTTCGTCGCCGATCCGCTGCTCGGGGAAGAGGTCCCGCGCCAGTAAAATGTCCATCCGGCTGGAGAAGTAACCCGGCGCCAGCGACACCTGCTTGAGCAGGGTCAGGCTGTTGGCGCCAAAGCCCGCCTCCTCCATCAGCTCCCGGTTGCCCGCCTCGAAGGCATCTTCGCCCGGGTCGATCAGCCCTTTAGGGAAGCCCAGCTCGTAGGTGTGGGTGCCTGCGGCATATTCGCGCACCAGCAGCAGGGTGTGGGCATCGAACAGCGGCACCACCATGACGGCGCCACGATTGCCGCCGCGCATCCGCTCGTAGACCCGCTCCTCGCCGTTGGAGAATTTGAGGTGGAGGGACTCCACTCTGAACAGTCGGCTCTCGGCCACTATCTCTGCCTTGAGGATCTCCGGCTTGCTCTTGGGGTGATCCAGTTGGTCGGCTGAGATGTGCTCGGGTTTGCTCTTGTGGGGGTCGCTCATCGGACGCTGGCTGCTCGTTAAAAAATCGTGCTTCAAGAGTAAACGACTCCCACACCGAACACCACGGGGCAGGGAGGGGAAAGGGAGAGGAAAAATCCGTTATACTGCCGCCCCGTTTTCCGAGATCCGCGATCAAGAGGCCCGATGCCACACTCCCGCGCTACCACCTTGCCCTGGCACCAGATAGACACCGTTTTGCTCGATATGGATGGCACCCTGATCGATCTGCATTTTGACAACCACCTCTGGCAGCAGCTGGTGCCGGAGCGTTACGCCGAGCGGCTCGGGCTGCCGCTGGATGAAGCCAAAGCGCAGATCGACGTCCACTATCACGCCGTCAACGGCACCCTCAACTGGTACTGCGTGGATTACTGGAGCGAGACCCTGGGGCTCGATATTCGTGCCCTCAAGCAGGAGCTGCTGGCGAAGATCCAGTGGCGTCCCCACGCCATCCCCTTTCTGGCCGAGCTGCGCGCCGCGGGCAAGCAGCTGGTGCTCTTTACCAATGCCCACCCCGCCAGTCTGTCGGTGAAGGATGCGCAGCTGGGACTAAGCAACCATCTGGATCTGATGGTGAGTACCCACGAGCTGGGCTGGTCGAAGGAGAGCCAGCACTGCTGGCAGGCGCTGGCACAGCGGCTGGCGTTCGATCCGGCCCGCACCCTGTTTGTGGATGACAGCGAGCGGATCCTGCGGGCTGCCGCCGACTATGGCATAGGCTACCAGCTGGCGATCCAGAATCCGGACAGCTGCAAGCCGGAGCAGAGCATCACCGCTTTTCCGGCGATCCGCGATTATGCGGAGTTGCTGCCGCTGGCGATCTGAATCTGCTGAAACGACAGAGGGCTGCATCGTGCAGCCCTCTTTCTTTGATTTGAATTTTGGTTATCTGACGCCTGATGGCGAAAAATCACAGCTCCCGAAACGGGCGCCGCTTCTCCTCTTCGATGACGATCGCCTCCAGATTGGCGACCCGCTCTTGCAGCTCCCGAATGACCAGATCCTGCTTGCCGAGGCGGTCGGTGATGCGGGCATCCCCCATCTGATAGCGGGCCCGTTTGCCGAGATATCCGAACAATACGCTGATAAATACGATCAGGACTATGCCTGTCCACATGGTCATGTCACGACTCCTTGTCGTCTATAGACGGCGAAAACGCTGATGGGATCCGTTCTGTTTTCTCACAGCCGCCAATTGGCCGCAATGGGGCCCTTTTAGCCTTTGTGATGCAGTTGGCTATTGCTGCCAGAGTGGCCGCCCGACCCAGAGCGCCCATAGGGTGAGGTGCAGCAGCACGATAAACCAGAAGACCAGCCGGTAGCTGCGCTTCTGGGTCTTGTGACGTAGCCACTGGCGGGCCACCAGTGCGCCCGGCCAGCCGCCGCACAGCTCCAGCAGATGCAGACGGGATTCGGGAATGCGCCACTCGCCCCGCACTGCCTGCCGCTTGTCCCAGGCGTAGGCGGCCACCGTGAGCAGACTCATGGTCAGCAGTGTGGCCAGCGGCCACCACTGCTGTTCGCCGAGGCCGAGCCAGAGGGCGGCGCCCAGTGGCAGCAGCGCCAGCGCCATCATTGGGCCAGCTCCCAGCAGCGCTCCTCGTCCTGTTTGAGGGTGCGGATCACCCTGGCCGGATTGCCCACCGCCACCGAGTCGGCCGGGATGTCGCGGGTGACCACGGCGCCGGCACCTATGATGGAGCGCGGCCCTATGGTGACGCCGGGGCAGATGATGGCGCCGCCGCCAATCCAGCAGTCGTCACCGATCCGCACCGGCTTGTTGTAGGCGGTCCAGTTGCGTCGCTCCAGATAGTTCATGGTGTGGGTGGCGGTGTAGATCTGCACGTTGGGGGCCAGTAGCACATGGCTGCCGATGTGCACTTCGCCCACGTCGAGAATGGTGACGTTGAAGTTGAAGAAGGTCTTCTCGCCGATGTGGATGTTGCGGCCAAATTCGCAGGTAAACGGCGTGCTGATCCAGCAGGAGTCGGGGCAGTGGCCGAACAGCTCGCGGCAGATCTGCTGGCGCAAAGAGGCATCGCCCGCCGATGAACCATTGAGCCGGGCCAGCAACGCCTGACCGCGGATCCGGTCGTTGGCTATCTCCTCGCTCTGGCTATCCAGTGCCCCGCCAGCCAGTACCTTGTCCCAGTCGCTCGCCATTGCTACCTCCTCATGCTGCAAGAGCAGGCAGTATACGTGACTGTCAGGGGCGCCGTCAGTCTGTCACTTGTTGCAGGTGATCCCCGTCAACCTGCGGGCCAGACGAGGGGCAGGATCAGCAGGGCCGAGACGAAGTAGGGGAGCAATACCCGCAGCCCGAGACTGCGACCGCCGATGCCGAGGGCCAGCAGCCCCTTCACCAGCGAGTTGACCAGACCGGCGAGCAGGATGCCGCGGGCCGCCACCTCCAGCGCCAGCTCCTTGTGGGAAAGCTGGGAGAGCGACAGCGTGATGGCGTCCACATCGGTGATCCCCGACACCAGCGCCAGCAGGTAGACCCCCGAGTTGCCCACCTTGCTCTGCAACAGGGTGGCCATAAAGCCGATCAGTGCCAGCAGCAGGCCGAACTTGATGGCGGTGGCCAGATCGAGCGGGTTGCTGGTTTCCGGCTGTACCGGGCCGTCAGTCAGCTCCTCGCGCTGGCGCCAGAACCAGAAGGCAAAGCCGTAGACAGTGGTGGCCAGCAGCAACAGGGGGGCGACGAGGCGCATCGCCAGCTCGCTGTGAATGAGCAGCACCAGCACCAGCAGCCGCAGCCACATGGTGGCCCCTGCCAGCAGGATGCCGGTAGCCAGCAGTCGCTCCAGCCCGCCCTGCTCCTTGTTGAGGCGGGCAAACTGCAATGTGAGGGCGGTGGAGGAGGCCAACCCCGCCAGTATGCTGGTGAGTACCAGTCCGGCGCGAGTACCGAGCAGGCGTACCGCGAAGTGGCCACAAAACGAGATGCCGGCGATCACCACCACCATCAGCCAGATCTTGAAGGGGTTGAAGGCATCGAGAGGGCCCATCTCCTCGTTGGGCAGTACCGGCAGCAGTACCAGCGAGATGAGCAGAAAGCGCAGAGTGGCGTGGAATTCGGTTTCGCTGAGAAACAGCATCCCCTGCTGGATCTGCCCCTTCAACCCCATCAACAGGGCGGCCAGCACGGCGCAGGCCACCGCTTCGCTCGGGCTCAGCAGTACCGACATCAGCCCCAGCAGATAGGTGAGCACCATGGCCACCGAGCTGGTGAGGCCGAACTCCCCTTGCCAGCGCTGGGCCAGCCAGACCGAGAGGCCGCAGCCGATCACCACCGCCAGCAGGCCGAGCAGCGGCAGCCAGGGGCCCAGGGTGGGCAGCAGCAAACCGCACACCCCGCCGAGCAGGCCGATGAGGCCGTAGGTCCGCATTCCGGCGATGCGCTGGTTGTCCCCCAGCTGGCGCACCTGCCAGCCCCGCTCCAGCCCGATGATAAGGCCGATGGCCAGCGAGACCAGGGCTCCGTTGACCGGTTCTGCATTGATCCACATAACGACTTCCTTTTCGTCATCTGCCTGCCTTGTTCCCATGATGGCACAGCGCTTGAGGTCACTGAGGGGCATGGCTCACAGAGTCTGCGTCCGGCTCCCGGTGCGGGTGGCTGAGTTGATATGAGCAAAAGAGATAAGCAAAGAGTTATTTCTTTCTTCTGGGCATAACAACTCCACGGCATGCTGTTCTCAACCCAACAAGATATGGAGTATCACCATGAAACTGCGAATGACCGCCCTGACCCTGCTCTCTCTGCTGGCATTTAGCCAGGCCAATGCCGCCGAGATCCGCCTGCTCAACGTCTCTTACGATCCGACCCGCGAGCTGTTTCAGGAGTACAACGCCGCCTTTGCAAAGGAGTGGAAGGCCAAAACCGGCGACGACGTGGTGGTGAGCCAGTCTCACGGTGGCTCCGGCAAGCAGGCCCGTGCTGTGGTGGATGGGCTGGAGGCCGACGTGGTATCGCTGGCGCTGGCCTACGATGTCAATGCCATCGCCAAGGCGGGGCTGACCGCTGCCGACTGGCAGAGTCGCCTCGGCAACAACGCCTCGCCCTATACCTCCACCATTGTCTTCCTGGTGCGCAAGGGCAATCCCAAGCAGATCAAGGATTGGGATGATCTGGTGCGCAAGGATGTCGCCATCGTTACTCCCAACCCCAAGACCTCCGGCGGGGCACGCTGGAACTATCTGGCCGCCTGGGGCTATGCCCTGAAGAAGAGCGGCAGTGAAGAGGGGGCCAAGCAGTTTGTTGGCGATCTATTCAAGAACGTGAAGGTGCTGGACTCAGGCGCCCGCGGTGCCACCACCAGCTTTACCGAGCGCGGTCTCGGTGACGTGCTGCTGGCGTGGGAGAACGAAGCCCTGCTGGTGCTTGGTCAGGCGGGGGCCAGCGACAAGTTCGAGCTGGTGGTGCCTTCGGTCTCCATTCTGGCAGAGCCGCCGGTCGCGGTGGTGGACAAGGTGGCCAAGAAGCACGGTACCGAAGCGGTGGCCAAGGCCTATCTCGATTATCTCTACTCTGACGAGGGGCAGCATATCGTCACCAAACATCACTATCGCCCCAGCAACCCGGCGATCCTGAAGGAGACGGCAGCCCAGTTCCCGCAGCTTGCCTTCTTTACCGTCAAGGATCTGGAAGGGGATTGGGAGAAAGCCCAGAAGAAACACTTCGCCCAGGGCGGTCTGTTTGACCAGATCTATCAGCCGGGTCGTTGATAGCTTCGTTATCCATCACTGAACTGGCCCCTGTGCCAGCCGATAGGAGCACCAAGATGAACAAGATCCTCCTGGTTCCCGGTCTGCACAACAGTGGGCCGGATCACTGGCAGAGCCGCTGGCACGATCATTTTCCCCAATGGCAGCGGATGACCGGGCTACCGTGGGACAAGCCGGACCTCAGGGTCTGGAGTGCCAAGCTGGCGAGCAAGCTGAAACGTCGCCGCAGCCGGGTCCATCTGGTGGCCCACTCTTTCGGCGCCCTGACAGCCATCGCGGCGGCCCGCTTGCAGCCGGAGAAGGTGGCCTCGATCTTTCTGGTGGCGCCCGCCGATCCTGCCCGTTTTGGCATTGCGGATGAGGCCTTGGCCGGGCCGCTGCAGGTATCGGCCCAGCTGGTGGCCAGCCGCAATGATCCCTGGATGAGCTTCGAGCGAGCCGAATACTGGAGTCGTCAGTGGCAGGTGCCGCTGTTCGATGCCGGTGAGGCGGGCCATATCAATGCCCAGTCCGGTCATGGGGACTGGCATCAGGGGCTGCATTTGCTGGGGGCTCTCTATCGCCGTGGTGAGCTGGTGGTGGCTCCGGTCAAGGCCGCATCGCCCCGGCCGGTCGTATTGGGCTTTCGCTAGGTATCTGTGAAGTGGTTGGAGGGTTGGCGAGCGCGCTGTTCGCTGGCTACTCCATGCCCCCGTTCTTTGAATGCTCCGCTCCGTATTGCTCCATTTCTTAGGTCTTTTATTTATATAAAAGACCTTTTTTTATTTGGAGTGCGCCAAGAGCCTTGTGACTCTGCGGTTAGACAAAAAAGTGATTAGCAAAGTCGCAATTGATGTTTGTTGCCGATGAGGGGAGTGAGCAGAATCACCATATCGAAAATTCTTCATAACAGATGGATGTGTTATGCGATTTGGTTCTTATTCTGTCCTGCCCGGTTTTGGCCCCACCCTGGGGTTCAGCCTGCTCTATCTGGGCCTGCTGGTGCTGTTGCCGCTCTCGGCCCTGGTGCTGTTTGCGATCAACAACCTGACCGCCGCCGAGTTCTGGCAGGTGATCGGTTCACCCCGGGTGCTCGCCTCCTTTCGCCTGAGCTTCGGTGCGGCCTTTGTCGCGGCGCTGCTCAACAGCCTGTTCGGCCTGATCCTGGCCTGGATCCTGGTGCGCTACACCTTCCCCGGTCGTCGACTGGTGGATGCGTTGATCGACCTGCCATTCGCCATGCCGACCGCCGTTTCCGGCATCGCCCTGTGCGCCATCTTCGCCCCCAACGGCTGGATCGGCCAGTTGCTGGCGCCGCTCGGCATCCAGCTCGCCTACAACCCTATCGGGGTGGTCATCGCACTCACCTTTATCGGATTGCCGTTTGTGGTGCGTACCCTGCAGCCGGTGCTGCGGGAGGCTGAAACCGAGCAAGAGGAGGCCGCCGCCAGCCTCGGCGCCGATCGCTGGCAGACCTTTCTGCGGGTGCTCTGGCCGACCCTGGTGCCTGCCCTGCTCACCGGTTTTGCGCTGGCGTTTGCCCGTGGGGTGGGGGAGTACGGCTCCGTCATCTTCATCGCCGGCAACCTGCCGATGGTCTCGGAAATCGCGCCGCTGATGATCATGAGCCACCTGGAGGAGTATGACTATGCCGGCGCCTCCGCCATCGCAGTGGTGATGCTACTGATTTCATTCATTTTGTTACTGCTAATCAACAAGTTGCAGGCCTGGAGCTGGTCTCGCATCGGAGGGAGCCGGATATGAGTTCATCTGCTATCGCCATTGAGGCGGCCTCTGTGGAGGCGACCCCCGCTCGCAAGGCACCGGTCGTGATCCGTGAACCCCAGTGGGTCAAGTGGCTGCTGATCACGGTCGGTTTGGGCTGGTTTGCTGCCCTGTTGCTACTGCCGTTGGCCACCGTCTTTATTCAGGCGCTGACGCCGGGGCTGGCTTTTTTCTGGCACGCCATCAGCGAGCCGGATGCCCTGAGCTCCCTCGGTCTGACTGCACTGGTGACGCTCTGCGCCGTTCCCCTCAATCTGCTGTTCGGGATTGCTGCGGCCTGGGCCATCGCCCGTTTTCGCTTCCCCGGTCGGCAGCTGCTCATCACCATCATCGATCTGCCCTTCTCGGTGTCGCCAGTGATCGCCGGTCTGATGCTGGTGTTGATGTTCGGCAGCCGCGGCTGGTTCGGTGACTGGCTGAGCGAACACGACATCAAGATCATCTTCGCCACCCCGGGGATCATCCTGGCCACCACCTTCATTACCGTGCCCTTCGTGGTGCGCGAGCTGCTGCCCCAGATGGAGGCGCGCGGCCCGGAAGAGGAAGAGGCGGCCATCATGCTGGGGGCGAGCGGCCTGCAGATGTTCTGGCGCGTCACCCTGCCCGGCATTCGCTGGAGCCTGATGTACGGCCTGCTGCTCTGTACCGCCCGTGCGGTCGGGGAGTTTGGCGCGGTGTCGGTGGTTTCCGGTCATATTCGCGGCCAGACCAATACCCTGCCGCTGCATATCGAGATCCTCTACAACGAGTACCAGACCGGCGCCGCCTTTGCAGTGGCAAGCCTCTTGGCTCTGTTCGGGATCTTCACCCTGCTGGGGGAAACCCTGTTGGCCCGGCTGCGTGCCCAGCCTACCAAATCTCACTGAATTACCGTTTTAAAGAGGCAGCCATGAGCATTCAGGTTCAACAACTCAACAAGCATTTCAATCAGTACGCGGCGCTGGCAGACATCAACCTCGACTTTCACGACGGTGAGCTGGTGGCCCTGCTCGGCCCTTCCGGTTGCGGCAAGACCACCCTGCTGCGGATCATCGCCGGGCTGGAGCAGGCCGACAGTGGCTGCGTCATCATCCGCGGTGAGGACGCCTCGGATCTCCATGTGCGTGAGCGCAACGTCGGCTTCGTGTTCCAGCACTACGCCCTGTTTCGCCACATGACGGTGTTCGAAAACGTAGCGTTTGGCCTTAGGGTCAAACCGCGCAGTGAACGCCCGGCCGAGGCGGCCATTCGTGCCCGGGTCAAGGAGCTGCTGGATCTGGTGCAGCTCAGTCACGTGGCCGAGCGCTACCCGACCCAGCTCTCCGGCGGCCAGCGTCAGCGGGTCGCGCTGGCCCGCGCGCTGGCGGTGCAGCCCAAGGTACTGCTCTTGGACGAGCCCTTCGGCGCCCTCGATGCGCAGGTGCGCAAGGAGCTGCGCCGCTGGTTGCGCGAGCTGCACGACGAGCTGCATGTCACCAGCCTGTTCGTGACCCACGATCAGGAGGAGGCGCTTGAGGTAGCGGATCGGGTGGTGCTGATGAATGCCGGACGGGTCGAGCAGATCGGCACCCCGGCCGAGGTCTACGACCAGCCCGCCAGCTCCTTCGTCCACAGCTTCCTCGGCAGCGTGAACCAGTTCCGCGGTCGGGTGGCGGAGCAGGGATTCGGCATCGGCGAGCAGCTGCTCGGCGGGCCGTCGGCTTCTCATCTGGCTCACGGCAGTGCCGCCATCGCCTATGTCCGTCCCCATGAGCTGGAGATCTTGCCAGCCGATGCGCCGGGCGGGATCCGTGCCACCATCACCCGTCTGCTGCCCATGGGGCCACGCATTCGGGTGGAGCTGCGTGGCGATGGCGAGACCAAAGGGGCCCACTATGAGGCGGAGCTGAGCAAGGAGGCGGCCAAGCAGTTTGCTCCGGGACAGGGGGTGCGGCTGGTGGCCAGACAGGCGCAGTTCTATCCCGATTACCAGATTTGATGTGGTGTTGCGGGTGGCATGGCTGCCCGGGTTCAGGCGCTCTGCCGGGGTATGATCCGGCCAAATAACAAAAATGAGGGGTTGACCAGCTTGTGTCACCCACTCTTCGCAGGAGGCGACAAGGTGAATTTTCAGCAGTTACGAATTATCCGGGAGGCAGCGCGGCGGGATTACAACCTGACCGAGGTGGCCAACGCCCTTTTTACCTCGCAATCCGGGGTGAGTCGCCATATCCGCGAGCTGGAAGAGGAGCTCGGTATCGAGCTCTTTATCCGCTACGGCAAGCGGCTGCTCGGTATGACCGAGCCTGGCAAGGAGCTGCTGGTGATTGCCGAGCGCATTCTCAATGACGCCAACAACATCCGCAAACTGGCCAGTACCTTTGCCAACCGCGACTCGGGCCGCTTGCTGGTGGCGACCACCCATACCCAGGCCCGCTATGCCCTGCCGCGGGTGGTGAAGGCGTTTCGCGAGCAGTTCCCGCTGGTGCAGCTGGAGCTGCGTCAGGGCAGCCCGGAGGAGATTGTGCGGCTGGTGCAGACCGGCGAGGTGGATATCGGCATCAGCAGCGAGCAGCTCGACAAGAGCGAAGGGGTGGTGGCATTCCCCTACTACCGCTGGCACCACAATATCGTGGTGCCCGAGCAACATCCGCTGGCAGGCGAGCGGGATCTGACGCTGGCGGCGCTGGCCAACTGGCCCATCGTCACCTATCAAGCCGGGTTGACCGGGCGGGTGCGGGTGGATGAAGCCTTTGCTGCGGCTGGCATCGAGCCGCAGATCCTGCTGACGGCGCAGGACTCCGATGTCATCAAGACCTATGTCGAGCTGGAGATGGGTGTCGGCATACTGGCCGACATGGCGTTCGACGCGCAGCGTGATCAGGGGCTGGTACAGCTCGACGGCAGCCATCTGTTTGCCCCCCACACCGCCTGGATTGGCCTCAAGCAGGGGCAGTTCCAGCACAACTTTGCCTGGCAGTTTATCCAGCTTTGCAACCCCGAGCTGGCGCTGGCGGATATTCAGGCCCGCGCCATGGGCAGCGAGCCTGCCATCGACTTCCAGATTTGAATCGGAAGAGAAGAGCAGAAGGGGAGCCAATGGCTCCCCTTCTTTATTGCTGGCAGAGGAGATTGCCAGCGAAAACAGACGGCTTCATATGAATTTTTTCACTTAGGTTTGCCAGTTAATTTTGTTTGTTATCAGGTGCTTGGATTGCAAGATGGAATAAGTGACTGAACAAAGTCGATCCATTCAGGATAAAGCATGTCGTATAGCTACCTATCACATCTGCGTTGCAGCAAGAGTGGCGAGATCCATGATGCCGACCAGCCCTGGCAACTGAGCCGGGCAGGTGCACCACTGCTGGCCAGCTACGATCTCGATGCGCTGAAGCGAGCCTGGCACCCGGCGGCATTGTCGGGTCGCCCGGCCAGCCTGTGGCGTTATCACGAGTTGCTGCCGGTGCGAGATCCCGCCCATGTTGTGACGTTGGGGGAGGGGCTTACCCCGCTGCTACGGCTGCCCACGCTGGGCAAGCAGATCGGTATTCCGGATCTTTGGATGAAGGACGAGAGCGTCATCCCCACCGGCTCCTTCAAGGCTCGTGGCGCAGCGGTGGGCATCTCCCGCGCGCGTGAACTCGGCGTCACCCACTTCGCCATGCCGACCAACGGCAACGCAGGGGCAGCATGGGCGCTCTACGGTGCCCGCGCCGGACTGCGCAGCACCATCGTCATGCCTCAGGCCGCTCCCGCCATCACCCGACTGGAGGCCTCCCTCGCCGGTTCCCGTCTCTATCTGGTGGATGGCCTGATCAGCGATGCCGGTCGTCAGGTGGCGCAGGCGGTGGCGGAGCACGCCCTGTTTGATGCCTCAACCCTGAAGGAGCCCTACCGGATTGAGGGCAAGAAGACCATGGGGCTGGAGATTGCCGAACAGCTGGGCTGGACCCTGCCGGATGTGATCATCTATCCGACCGGTGGCGGGGTCGGCCTTATCGGTATCTACAAGGCGCTGCGCGAGCTGCAGGAGCTGGGCTGGGTCAAGGGCGCGTTGCCCAGACTGGTCGCGGTACAGGCGAGTGGCTGCGCGCCCATTGTGCAGGCGTGGCAACAGAGAGCCACCGAATCGAGCTTCTGGCCCGACTCCCAAACGCTGGCGTTCGGCATCAATGTACCCAAGGCGCTGGGTGATTTTCTGGTGCTGGACGCCCTCTATCGCACCGAGGGTTGCGCCATCGCGGTGGATGACAAGGCCATCCAGAGCGAGATCCGCCAGCTTGCCTCTCGCGAAGGCAGTTTTGTCTGCCCTGAGGGGGCCGCCGCGTTTGCTGCTGCTCGTCAACTGCGCGAGGCTGGCTGGATCCGTGGGGGAGAGCAGGTCGTGGTGCTCAATACCGGTACCGGCATCAAGTACCCGGATGCGATCACTGTCCTGCCCCAGCGTCTGCAGCGTGACGGGAGGATCCCTGCATGAATCTGGACCTGCCCTTTATCGTCACAACGCTGCCCGCCTTCGGCAAGGCGGTCTGGGTCACCTTGCAGCTGGGAACCATAGTGATCTTCACTTCGCTGGCGGTCGCCCTGCTCAACGTCGCCCTGCTGAGCTTGCACAAGCGGCCGCTAACCGCCCTGATCCGCGGATATGTCGAGCTGGCTCGCAACACGCCGCTGCTGATCCAGCTCTTCTTCCTCTATTTCGGGCTGCCTGCGCTCGGCTTGTCGCTCTCCGGGTTTACCACCGCGGTGATTGCGATGACCTTCCTCGGCGGTGGTTATCTGACCGAGGCTCTGCGTGCAGGCATTCAGGCGGTGCCCGCCAGTCAGCTGGAGGCTGGCAGGGCTATCGGGCTTTCTCGCTGGCAACTGCTGCGCCACGTGCAGTTGCCCCAGGCCTGGCTTGCCAGCCTGCCGGCGCTGTTTGCCAACTTCATCTTCCTGCTCAAGGAGACGACGGTGGCTTCGGCGGTGGCGGTGCCAGAGCTGCTCTACACCACCAAGAATTACATCGCCCTCTACTACAAGACCTACGAGATGCTGGCGGTGCTGACCTTGATGTGCGTGCTGATCTTTTTGCCGCTCTCCCTCGCTCTGCGCGTCGTTGAAAGGAGGCTGCAACATGGTCAGTTCGGTCACTGAATCGCTAATGCAGGCGAGGATCCCGATGTGGGCACTTATCTTCCAGCTGCCGCAGTCATTCGCCACCGAGGCGCAGGAAAGGAGGGCTCAATATGGTCAATTCCGTTACTGAGCAGCTGACGCAGGCGTTGCCACTGCTAGCGGTGGGCGCAGGCCAGACCCTCGCTATCTCGCTGCTGGCCATCCTGTTTGCCACCCTCGGCGGTGTCGCTTACGGCGTGTTGGCACAACAGGGCGGCCGGTTGGTGCGGGGTCTGCTGCGGCTTTATCTCGAGCTGTTTCGGGTAGTGCCGGTGCTGGTGTGGCTCTATCTCTTTTTCTTCGGGTTGCCGATCTTTTTCGGCCTCGATATTCCGGCCTTCTGGTGCGCCGTGCTGGTACTCGCCCTCTGGGGCGCCAGCGAGGTGGGAGAGGTGGTGCGCGGTGGCCTCAACTCCCTCGCCCGTGGTCAGCAGGAGGCCGGCTTGGCGCTCGGGCTCTCGACCTGGCAGCTCTATCGCCATGTGTTGCTGCCGCAGGCGTTGCAGCGGCTGACGCCGCCGACCATCAACATCTACACCCGCATCATCAAGACCAGTTCGCTGGCTGTGCTGATCGGGGTGGTAGAGGTGATCAAGGTGGGCCAGCAGATCATCGAGCGCACCTATGGCTCGCTGCTTATTTACGGTCTGCTGTTTCTGTTCTTTTTTCTGGTCTGCTATCCGCTCTCGCTCGCCTCGCGCCGGCTGGAGCAACATTGGGGTAATGCGGTATGACACCTCTGCTTGAACTCGGTTCTGTCAGTAAACAGTTCGGCCCGAATCTGGTGCTGGATCGGATCAGCCTCAGCGTGCGCGCCGGGGAGGTGATCGTCATCCTGGGGCCGAGCGGCTGCGGCAAGAGCACCTTGCTGCGCACTCTCAACGGGCTCGAGCCCATTCAGGGTGGCGAGATCCGCTTCGATGGTGTGCTGCTGGATGGTGCCACCGACTGGCAGCGGGTGCGCCAGCGGATTGGCATGGTGTTCCAGAGCTATCACCTCTTCCCCAACCTGACGGTGCTGGAAAATGTGCTGCTTGGCCCCCTTCAGGTGCAAAAACGGGAGCGAGCAGAGGCGCTGCTGCAAGCCGAGCAGCTGCTGACCCGCATCGGCCTGTGGGAGCGGCGCCATGACTATCCGCGCCAGCTCTCCGGTGGTCAGCAGCAGCGCATCGCCATCGTGCGGGCGCTGTGCATGAACCCGCAGGTGATGCTGTTTGACGAGGTAACCGCCGCCCTCGACCCCGAGATGGTGCAGGAGGTACTGGAGGTGATCCGCGATCTCGCCGGCAGCGGCATGACCCTGCTTATCGTCACCCACGAGCTGGCCTTCGCCCGGGCGGTGGCGGATCGCATCGTCTTCATGGATGGCGGCCACATTCTGGAGCAGGCCGCCCCCCACCAATTTTTTGACAATCCCAGGAGCCAGCGTGCGCGCCAGTTCCTCGCCAAGTTTTCTTATACAAATGTCATCAAACGAAAGGAGTCAGCATGAAAAAAATCACCTCGGTTCTGCTTAGTGCCTTATTGGGACTGGGTATCGCCAGCGGCGCTGCCCATGCGGCGGACGGTTCCCTCGACAAGATCAAGGCGCGGGACAAGCTCATCGTCGGCGTTTTCACCGACAAGCCGCCGTTTGGCTACGTGGACGAGAAGGGGAACTACGTCGGTTTTGATACTGACCTCGGCCGCCGCTTCGCCAAGGATCTGCTGGGGGACGAGAACAAGATCGAGTTCGTGGCGGTGGAGCCAGCCAGTCGCATCCCCTTCCTGCAGAGCGACAAGGTGGATCTGATCCTCGCCAATATGACGGTGACCCCGGAGCGGCGGGAGGTGGTTGATTTCACCAACCCGAACCTGCGAGTGGCGGTACAGGTGCTGGTGCCGGAAGGGAGCCCGGCCAAGAAGCTCGACGATCTGGCCAGCAAGACCCTGATCGTGACCACCGGCACCACGGCCGACATCTGGCTGACCCGTAACCACCCGGAGTGGAAGGTGCTCAAGTTCGAGAAGAATACTGAATCCCTGCAGGCGCTGGCGCAGGGTCGTGGCGACGCCTATGCCCAGGACAACCTGGTACTGTTAAGCTGGGCCAAGGAGAATCCGGGATATCGGGTACTGCCCGAAAAACTGGGCTCGGAAGATCCCATCGCCCCGGCGGTGAAGAAGGGCAATATCGAGCTGCGTGACTGGGTCAACGACCGTCTCGCCAAGCTGGGGGAGGAGAAGTACCTGCTGAAACTCTATGACCAGTATGTGCGTGACAAGCTGAGCCCTGATACCGATCCGAATGATGTGATCGTCGAAGGAGGAAAATGGCAGGGTTAATGGACAACCCCTGTTCTAAAGAGTGTGTTGAGTGTGTGAAGTAAGTGAAGAGTGAGGTCTTGGTTCCGTTGGTATGCAAACCGCAAGGTTTGATTTTTCCGGGCGTCCCCTGCTAGAGAGGACGCCCTTTTTTATTTGCCAAACCGTGGGTTAGTGCACTTCATCCCACGTCATCTGCCAGTGGGAGCCAATGCCCGGCTCGTACTGGGTGGCTGTGGTGGTCCACTGCTGGCAGTAGCCGCTGTAGGGGAAGGGCTTGCACTGATAGACCTTGCCATTTTTCGGCTGCTGCACCTTGGTGCCGGCGGCATAGGATTTGAGCGAGTTCGGGAAGACGAAGTCGTATTCGCCGCTGCTTTGCTCCTTGAACATCAGATCCATGGTCTGCTGGATGGTCTCGCCGCCCGCTTTCGGGGTGGCCTTGATCACCAGCTGGTGGTGACCAGCCTTGAGACCTTCCAGCGCCATGGTGAAGGTGTGGCTGCTGTCCTTGATGTCGGCACTGCTTTCACCCTTGGCGACGCCGCCGTGGTCATAGAGGGTGTTGGTGACGGCCAGATCGCCCTGTGCGGTGACGGTGAAATCGAGGGTTGCCTTGCCGTTGTCCAGCACATAGTCGCTGGCCAGACCGCTGACGCTGATGCTGTCCACTACCGGCGGCTGCAGCTGTTGCAGATCAATCTCGACTCGATCCAGTTTGCTGTCTCGATGCAGATAGACGGAGTTCATACCGTAGACCGGATTGAACTGGCCATCGGCTCCTTGCTGACCGGCGCGGATCAGGCTTTGCTCGGCGTTGATCTTGCTGGCGAGGGCATGGGCCCAGCTGTTCTTCTGGCCCTGCTCGGCGGTGGTGATGGTCAGCACGGTCTGCAGATCGGGGCGCTCGCCGTTGGCATCGAATACCCGGGTCATTGCCTTGTCACCTGCCGCGAGGTCGATGGAGGGGTAGATGGTGCCGGCCTGACTCCACTCCAGCGGCGGCTGGCTGCCATCTTTGAACTTGGCATCGATGATGTTGTAGAAACTGTTGCTGGTGTCGCCCACTTCCCACACGCCGAGGATCACCTGATAACCGGTGCGCTCCGGCAGGACACAGTTGTGGGTCACCTGCTTGGGCGGCTGCACCATGTTGCCGTCGATGACGCAGAAGGGGGTCAGGTCGAACGAGGCGCGGGTGAGCGGCTGGTTGGGGTTCCAGTCCTGCTTGGTGAGGTAGTAGCGCCAGTTGCGGGTGACGTGGTTGGCGGTGAAGGTCCAGCTGATAGCGAAGGGGCCGGGCTGTACTTCACGCTTGGTCCAGCGGTCGCTGGTCTGGATGTTCAGCTCGCTCCAGCGCGGGCTGCCCGCCGAGGCGATTTGACCATCCTGCGGGCCGGTTTGTGGGAAGCCTGATGGCCCCTCCACGCTCTGGGGTTCCCACTGCACGCCGCCACACTGGCTGTTGCCACCGGTTTTGCACAGGTAGTTGCGACTCTCGGGTTGGCTGATGTAGCCATGAGCCAGGGCGCTACTGCTGGCCAGTAGGGCCAGCATCGCCGCGATGTGATTGAGTTGGATTTTTGCTGCCATACATTCCTCTGTTCGATAGATGTGGGCAGTCAGTTGGCCGGGGAGTTCCCCGATGCACACTTGCGTGTGGCAACCCCGCTATCCTGGACAAAACGTCTGTAGACCGGAGGCTTTGCGTCCCGACCTTTCGGTCAGTTTGCCAAATGACTAGATGGTTAGTGATGGGCCAAATGTTCGGCCATCAGCATTGTGCACTGCATTGATTAATTATTTGAAGTTAAATGTTTAAATGCGCCATTCAATGGCGCGAAAATCATTCTAACTCGCTGTTTTTAAATTGTTCTCTTATCTGTGAATGGCGCCGATTAACGTTGAATATGTCGATAAGATGTATGTTGATTGCGTGTTGCTGACGTAAAAAAAACCTGCCAGCTTGGCTGGCAGGTTGGGTGACAAAGCGACACGGGTTGACGCCATCAATGGCGGGCGCGCTGCTCTCCGGAGGGGGGAGATACGGGAGTCATCATTGGCGCTGTAGCTGACTCCTTGCCCAGTTTGAACACCGCAAGCCGCTCATCAAGGCTGCGGGAGAGACCGGCCAGCAGCTCGCTCTCCTGCGCCAGTTGCGAGGCGGACTGTGACATCTCCAGCGCCGAGTCGTTGATGCCGCTGACGTTGCGGTTCATATCCTCGGCCACCATGCTCTGCTGCTCGGCGGCGGTAGCGATCTGGGTCGCCATGTCGCTTACATGCTGGATGTGGTTGACGATCAGGGTGAGATCCTGCCCCGCCTGCTGGGACTGGTTGACGCTGCTCTCTGCCAGTTTGCGGCTGGTATCCATGGCGTTGGCGGCGGTGACGGCCCGTTGCTGCAGCTGGGCAATGGTGCTCTGGATCTCTTCGGTGGATTGGCGAGTGCGGCTGGCCAGCTGGCGCACCTCGTCGGCCACCACGGCAAAGCCGCGGCCCTGCTCGCCAGCCCGTGCTGCTTCGATGGCGGCGTTGAGGGCCAGCAGGTTGGTCTGCTCCGAAATGGCGCTGATGACGGCGGTCACTTCGCTGATCTGCATCACCCCCTCCTTGAGCTGGTTGACCTGCTGGGTGGCTTGCTCCACCTCGGTGGCCAGCGCCTTGATACCGTGCACGCTGGCGTGAACGTCGCGGTTGCCGAGCCCGGCTTCTCCAGTCGCTTCCTGGGTATCCCGCGCGGTATTTTCGGCGTGTCCGGCCACATCGGAGATGGTGGCGCTCATCTCGTTCATGGCGGTAGCGAGCTGGGCCAGCTGATCCCGCTGGCTGGTCACCGCCTGATTGGTCTGCTCGGCAGAGGCGGCGATGCGCAGGGCGGCATCCGCCACGTTGCGAGCTCCCTGGCTGGCCTCCAGCAGGGCGTGACGAATGGCATCGAGACTCTGGTTGGTGCAGCGGGCGACCACTCCCAGCTCATCCTTGCCCTGTACTGGGATGCTCACCACCAGATCCCCCTTGGCGACCCGCTGCATGGCGCTGTTGATCTGGCTGAGGGGGGAGACGATGGAGTGGGTGATACGCCAGCCCAGCAGCCCCATCAGCAGGATCACGATGGCGGTGGCGGTACCCATCTTCATGTACTGGGCCCAGATGGTCTGCTGAATATCCTGCAGCAGCATGCCGGAGCCGAGGATCCAGCCCCAAGGCTGATAGCCGGATACCATGGAGAGCTTGTCGGCGGTTTCGCCCGATGGGCCTGTCCAGACATATTGCAGGGTGCCCTGTTTGCCCCCTTTGGCGATATCCACCATCTGATACCAGAACTGCCCTGCGGTGGCGGCGCCCCCTTCACCCATCTTCTGGCCGACCAGTTCGGGACGGATGGGGTGAACCACCATGGTGCGGTTCTCGTCGATGACGAACAGGTAGTTGTTGCCATCAAAGCGGGTGTTGGTCAGCAGCTTGCGCGCCTCCTGCTGGGCCTGCTCTGCTGGCAGGGTGCTGGCCAGAAACTGGATCTGGCTCATGGCCTGCTCCAGTACCGCATTGAGCCGCGCCTCTCGCTCACTCATCAGATTGCGCTGGAGCGCGTTGGCCGAGATAAGCAGCAGCGAGACAAAACCGACAAACGCCAGTGCGAGCAGCAAAATCAATTTGCGGCTCACGGTAATATCACCGAGCTTGAACATGACTAAACCCTCATTTCCCTGTTGATTTTATGTGGCTCTGTACTGCGGCAGCCAGTTCGTAAGAGTTAACAACTCATTTACTTTCAGTCTCTTGCCGAGCTTTCTCAAATGAGCGTTTTAACATCAGTATAGTCAGCAGACAGCAACCCCCACTTTTTGGTAGCGTGTTCAGGCGCATCCCTGCGCAATTTTTGCCAAAGAGTGTGAATCATTTGGCATTTCACTAAAAAAAGGAGTGGGCCCCGCTGCGGGTGACCCCATAACAAGAGGGAATTTATGAGTTCCATTGCCAGGAATTACTTCAACCAGCTCAACGCCGACTACCTGCAGGTGCACAGGCGCAAGGAGGATCTCTTCTGGTCCACCTATATGGGCACCAGCGACGATCAGGCCGGTTTCACCGCGGCCGAGCAGACCTACAAGGCCTTTTGTGCCAATCCGGCCCGTCTGCCCGAATTGCGGGAGATGTTGGTGCAGGCCGACGAGGATGATCTCAAGCGCGGTCTGCAAGGCTGGATCGCCTTCTTCGAGTGCAATGTGATTGAAGATCCCGCCGCTGCCGCCCTGATGGATGAGCTGGTAGCTGCCGAGGCGGAGCTGTTCGCCCGCCGCAAGGGGCTGAAACTGACCCTGCTGGATGAGCAGGGCCAGCAGGTCGCTGGCAGCCTGCCTGCCGCCAGTACCTCGCTCGCCGCCAGTCCGAACGAGGCAGTGCGCCAGAGCGCGCTCGCCATGTTCCACACCCTGGAGCAGTGGGTGGTCGGCAACGGTTTTCTCGAGGTGGTGGCGATCCGCAACCGCTTTGCCCGCGCCATGGGCTATCGCGACTACTTCGACTACAAGGTGCGCAAGAACGAGCAGATGGGCCCGGAGCAGCTGTTCGCCATCCTCGACGATTTTATTGCCCGCACCGACGCTCGGTTGCAGCAGAGTCTGGAAGAGCTGAAGGTTGCCAAGGGGGAGGCGGCCCTGCGGCCCCACAACCTGCGTTACAGCGTGAGCGGCGACGTCACCCGCCAGCTCGATCCTTACGTGCCCTTCTCACGGGCGTTGCGGGATTGGGTTGAGAGCTTCCGCCGGCTCGGCATCCAGTACCGTGGTGCGACCCTGACCCTGGACTTGCTGACACGAGAGGGGAAATACGAGAACGGCTTCTGCCACGGCCCGGTGCCGAGCTTCTTCCAACAGGGGGAGTGGGTGCCGGCGGTGGTCAACTTCACCAGCCTGGCCGATCCGGCGCAGGTGGGCAGCGGCTGGAGTGGCCTCAATACCCTGTTCCACGAGGGGGGCCACGCTGCGCACTTTGCCAATGTCACCGGCAACGCGCCCTGCTTCTCCCAGGAGTTCCCGCCAACTTCCATGGCTTATGCCGAGACCCAGTCAATGTTCTGCGACAGCCTGCTGGACGATGCCGACTGGCTCAAACGCTACGCCAGAAACGCAGCAGGAGAGGCGATCCCCGATGCGCTTATCCAGGAGATGCTCGAAGCGCGTCAGCCGTTTCGAGCCTTCAACGAACGCCAGATCGCGCTGGTGGCCTACTTCGAGCGGGATCTCTATGCCATGGATGAGAGCGAGCGCACTCCCGAGGCTGTGCTGGCACTGGCCCGCAAGTGGGAGCGCAAGATCCTCGGGGTCGAGAGCCCGCGCCCGTTGCTGGCCATTCCGCACCTCCTTAATCAGGAGTCGGCCTGCGCCTATCACGGCTACCTGCTGGCGCTGATGGCGGTGGAGCAGACCCGCGCTTACTTCCTCAAGCGCGATGGCTACCTTACCGACAACCCGCGCATCGGGCCGGATCTGGCTGCCCACTACTGGGGGCCGGGCAATGGCATGAGTCACGATGAGACCCTGCGCAGCCTGACCGGCGAGGGATTCAGCGCGGTGCCGCTGGCCGAGGCGTGCAACCTGAGCGCCGCCGAGGCGTGGCAACAGGCGCAGGCCTGCATGGCCGCCGCCCAGCAGCGCCCCGCAACTGGCGAGGGAAGCCCGCTCGATGCCCATATCCGGGTGGTACACGGCGCCGAGCTTATCGCCGACAACAGCGAGTCGGAAACCCGCATGCTGGCCGACTTCGAGGCGTGGATCCTGAGCCACAGCGCACGAGCCTCTGTTGCGTAAGCTGGAATGCTCCCGGTTCTTGAGCCGGGGGCACTCTTGGCGTGGTTCTGATGTCTGTTCGCGGCGATGACTGGCTGGTGCGACTTTAGAAATGCTGATGACACAGGCTGTCGCATGATGGTTTTGGTATGCGGATTTCAGATTAAATATGTATTCATATGAACAAGTCTCTACAGAGCAGGCCATAAGCTCATAGAACCTTATCGCCTCATATCTTTGTTTATTTTGTTAATAGTGTTTTTTGTACTCACCTTTGTGCATAAAGATTGATCTATTCATCTGTTTGAGAACCATTCCCATCTTTCTGGATTGACTAAATTGTCCACAGCTGCAAAATCGCCCACCTTGCCACTCCCGATGTGAATCGGGTTCGGAAAGCCTCAGATCTCCGCTCGGAGATGGCTGGGCCGCACATAGGAAAGGTGTGGCCGTTGCCCGCCTTTCACCCTCGAAATCAGCACACAAGTCAGGAAGCCCTCTTGCTCATCAGGCAGGAGCGGACGGGTGTGTATATCCGTATGGTCGTGCAGGGACGATATGACCAGCGTTTGTTATGGGTGGTATGTTGCGAATGAATCGCATCTTTTTGATGTTGGCGCTGTTGCCCCTGCTGGTGTGTGCCAGTGAGGTGGACAGAGTGCGTGAAGCCTGGGTCATCAAGGCTCGAGCGGGAGAGCTGGATGCGGCAGCGCACGGGCTGGATGCTCTCTATCGACAAAGTGGTGATGGCAAGGTGCTCGATGATCTGATCGCCGTGCAGCTGTGGCGGGGTGATCGCAAGGGGGCGCTGGCCGCCTGTGAGCCGTGCGAGCTCAGCCCCATCAGCAACAGTACGCTGGAAGGGGTGGCCCGTGCCGCCCGCGACGAGAAGCGCTACTCCGAGGCGATCAGCTATTACCGCATCCTGCAGGGACGCGATCCGGCCAACCGCAATGGCTGGCTCGGGCTGTTTCTCACTGCCAGTGATCAGGGCAACCGCGAGCTGGCCCGCCGCGCAGCGGGTGAATATGAGGTCAACTTTGGCCGCGACCAAGCGATCCTCGAAGCCCGCATCTATGCCGCCCGCCAGGGTGAGGACCCCATGGGCGAGCTGCTGGCCCGCCAGCAGTGGCTGGAGCTGGAGCCGGATAACCACGAGCAGGTACTGGCGCTCTATCGGGTAGCGGTGAGCCTGGGGGCGGGGCCTGCGGCAGCAGACCTGATGGGCCGTTACCCCAAGCTGTTCAAACCGGTCGACCGGCTCTGGCTCGACTACTACCAGGCGGTCAATCTGCTGCGGATCTCGGCCCAGACCGAGGATCCGGTGCTGGCCCGACGCTCCCTGACCCGCACTCTTGCGCTGCAAGAACGGATCTTGGCCCGCGCCCCCCACGATCATGTGCTCTATATCAGTGCCCGCCGAGATGTCGTGGTGACGCTGGTGGCCCTCGGCGAGTTTGCCCGAGCCGAACGGGAGTCCGCTACGCTGCAGGCCGAGTGGCCATTGCCTGACTATGTGCTGGAGGCGCGCGCCGATGCACTGGCCGGGCTGGGGCGGGTGGATGAGGCTTCCGTGATTTACCAGCAACTGGCGACCCCGGCACGGGCCAAAGACAAGCGCCTGCTGGAGAAGCGCTTCTACGCCTATTCAGATGGCGAGCGCTATGGCGCGGCGCAGGGGCTGCTGGCCGGTTGGCAGGAGCCGCCGACTCGCTGGGATTTCACTGGCAACATGCGGATGGCCAATGACGACTACGAGAAGGTGTTGCAGCTGAAAGCCTTGCTGCAGGCCTGGCGTGGTGAGGCGGGTGCGGCAGAGCAGCAGCTGGAAGGGTGGCTGAAGAGTGCGCCTGCCAATCCCTGGCTCTGGCTGCAACTGGGGGATATTCGCCGCTGGCGGGGTCATCCCGACGGGGCCGAGCAGGCGTATCGGCAGGCCGTGCGCTGGCTGCCAGCAGGACGCACCGTGCTGGCCGAGCCGGGTCGCCTCAACGCCCGGCTCGACAAGGGGGACTGGCAGGGCACGCCGCAGGCCGTGCGCACCCTTGGCAACCTGACCCGGGATCGTCAGGAGTTGCAGCAGCGGCTGACTCTGGAGCAGGCGCCACAATTTGTTACCGACCTGACCCATGGCCGCAACGAAGGGGGCTCGGTGCAGGCCAGCCGTGACTGGAGCTACGACAGCCGCCTCTACAGCGCTCGCACTGATGGCGGTGATCGGCTGTTTGTCCGTCGTCAGGGCAGCTTTGGCGAGTTCGACCAGCAGCCCGAGCGCGCCGCCTATACCGGGCTGGGGGCCGAGATCTTTTTCTACCCGCTGCAACTGACGCTGGAGGGGGGCACGGGCAGCGAGCTCAACCACAAAGGCTATCTCTGGAGTCGCCTCGATTGGCGGCTGGATGATCACTGGACATTGGGTGCAGCCATCAATCTCAACAGTGCCGACACCCCGCTGCGGGCATTGGCGCGCGGCAACTACGCCGATCAATACCAGCTCGATCTGGGCTGGCGTCAGGATGAGACCCGCGAGGGGGCACTGCGACTGGAGCAGATGGATATCAGCGATGGCAACCGGCGGCTGACGGCCTCCGGCTGGCTGCGTCAGGATCTCTGGCGCCGGGATCGCTGGTGGTTCGATACCACCTTGCGTGGTGCCACCTCCCGCAACGAGGCGGTGGAGGTCGACTACTTCAACCCCCTGCAGGATCGCAATCTGGAGCTGGAGCTGGCGGGGCGCTACCGACTGCCGCTGGACGGTCGTCGCTCTTTGCTGCAGAGCCTGACCATGAGTGGCAATCACTACTGGCAGCAGGGCTATGGCAGCGATCAGGGGTGGCAGCTCAGCTATCGCCATGACTGGATCCTCTCTCCCGCTCTCAGCCTGGGCTATGGTCTGGGCCGCCGTCAGGCCATCTATGACGGCAACCCCGAGTTCGGAAATTTCATCTTCGCCAATCTGCAATGGAGTTTCATGTGATGAAACGCTGGCTTGCTCCTTTCGTTTTGCTGCTTGCACTGCTGCCTTCGCTGACGCAGGCGGCCCGGCAACCCGATGACTACGTGGTGCTCTGCTACCACGACATCGTCGATCTGAAATTGACCCCCAACCTCAAGCTCTATCCCCAGACCATCCGACGCGACACCCTGATCCGCCACTTCAACTGGATCAAACAGCAGGGCTATCACCCGGTCAGCTTCCAGCAGATCCTGGATGCCAAAGCGGGCAAGGCACCGCTGCCGGAGAAGGCGATCCTGCTCAGCTTCGATGATGGATACGAGAGCTTCTACCGGCTGGTCTATCCGCTGCTCAAGCTCTACAACTATCCGGCGGTCTTTGCGCTGGTGGGCAGCTGGCTGGATGTGGCTGATGACAAGATGGTCCCCTACGGCAATGACAAACTGCCGCGCAGCTACTTCGTCGGCTGGCCGCAGATCCGCGAGATGCAGGACTCCGGACTGGTGGAGCTGGCCTCCCACACTTTCACCTCCCACTACGGGCTGCTCGCCAACCCGCAGGGTAACGTGCAGCCGGCGGTTACCACCGCAGGCTGGAGCCAGAATGGCTACGAGAGCATGGCCGACTACCGGGCCCGGATAAAAGCCGACTTCGACGCATCGGCCAGTCAGCTCAGGGAGCAGACCGGTCGGGCACCACGGATCCTGGTCTGGCCCTACGGCGCCTTCAATCAGACTGCGCTGGATCTCGCCCGTGCGGCGGGGATGCCCTACACCTTCACCCTGGCGGAAGGGCTCAATAAGCTGAGTGACTCGGGCAGCACGGTGCGCCGCTATCTGCTGGAGGAGGACACCAGCCTCGAAACCCTGGACGAGATCATGGGGGGCAACACCTGGGAGCGGCAGGTGGAACGCTTGGTACACGTGGATCTGGACTATGTCTACGACAAGGATCCGCTGCAGATGAACAAGAACATCGACATGCTGCTGGACCGGATCAAGGGCTACGGCATCACCACCGTCTATCTGCAGGCCTATGCCGATGACAACGGCGACGGAGTAGCGGAGGCGCTCTACTTCCCCAACCGTCATATGCCGGTCAAGGCAGATCTCTTCAATCGGGTGGCCTGGCAGCTCAAGACCCGGGCCGGGGTCAAGGTGTTCGCCTGGATGCCGGTGATGGCCTACGACATGGGGCCGAACCACGCCTATGTCACCGACAGCCGTACCGGCACTCCGGCCAAGGGGCAGTATCTGCGCCTTTCGCCCTGGGATCCTGCCAGCCGTCAAATCCTTTTGGATATCTACGAGGATCTCGGTTTTTACACCAAGTTCGATGGCCTGCTGTTCCATGACGATGCCTTCCTCAGCGACTACGAGGGGCCGATGCCGCTGGCTCGCACTCCGGATGCACTGCAGGCGCAAGGGGAGCAGAAGACCGATCTGCTGATCGATTTCACCATGGCGCTGCGCGATGCCGCCGCCCGTTACCGGCAAGGGGGAGCCGACGGTCTCAAGACTGCCCGCAACATCTATGCGGCGCTGGTGACCGAGCCGCAATCCCAGCAGTGGTTTGCCCAGAGCATGGCGGCGTTTGCCAAGGCCTATGACTACACCGCCGTGATGGCCATGCCCTATATGGAGCAGGCAGAAAACCCCGATGAGTGGCTGGCCAGGCTGGCGGAAGATTCACTGGCACAGGTACCGGCCAATCGGCTGGTGTTCGAGCTGCAGAGTCGCAACTGGCGTACCGACCAGCCCATCCCCGATGCCGAGCTGGCGCGCTGGATGGAGATCATCCAGCGCAAGGGGGTGACCAACTTTGGCTACTACCCGGACGATTTTCACAACAACCAGCCGGATCCGGCGGTGCTCAAACCGGTCTTCTCGGTGCAGACCCAGCCTCAGCCGGCCCAGCTGTCGGTGACGCCGGTTGCTGTCAGCGGCGCTGCGGCCACCCACGGGGAGGCGATGCGGTGACGGCGCTTCTGGAAGGGATCGCCATCTTTACCCTGGCCTATCCCAGTCTGATGGCCATGGTGTGGGTTTGTGGCGGTCTCTATTACTACTTCCAGTGGGAGCGGCGGGATATCGCGCTGGCCAAGCGGGGGCTGGAGCTCCCCTATTACCCCAAAGTGACCTTGATGGTGCCTTGCTACAACGAGGGGGCCAATGTCGAGGAGACCATCGGCCACCTGCTGCGCCAGCGCTATCCCGATTTTGAGGTGCTGGCCATCAACGATGGCAGCAAGGACGACACAGGTGCGCGGCTGGATCGGCTGGCGCAGCAGGATCCGCGCCTGACCGTGCTCCACCAGCACAATCAGGGCAAGGCGATGGCGCTCAACAACGGGCTGGCGGTGGCCAGCGGGGAGATCCTGGTCGGCATCGACGGGGATGCGGTGCTGGACTATGACGCGGTGCGCTGGATGGTGAAGCACTTCATCGAGAGCCCGAGGGTCGGGGCGGTCACCGGCAATCCGCGGGTCCGCACCCGCTCCACCATCATCGGCAAGATCCAGACCGGCGAGTTCAGCTCCATCATCGGCCTCATCAAGCGGGCCCAGCGGATCTACGGTACTGTCTTTACCGTCTCCGGGGTGGTGGTGGCCTTTCGCAAGCAGGCGGTCGAGGCGGTCGGTGGCTGGAGCAATGACATGGTGACCGAGGACATCGACATCAGCTGGAAGTTGCAGCTGGCCGGCTGGCTCATCCACTATCAGCCCCAAGCGCTCTGCTGGGTGCTGATGCCGGAGACGGTGCGCGGTCTCTACAAGCAGCGGCTGCGCTGGGCGCAGGGGGGCGCCGAGGTGTTTCTGCGCTACGGGTTGCAGGCGATGCGCTGGCGCAACCGCCGCTTCTGGTTGCTGCTGCTGGAGTATCTCTCCAGCGTGGCCTGGTGCTACAGCATGTTGCTGCTGGCACTGATCTGGCTGATTGAGCCTGACGTGAGCGGACTGGCGGTGGGTCATCTGTTCCAGTGGACCGGGGTGATGATGACCGCTATTTGCCTGGTGCAGTTCGGGGTCAGCATCTTTATCGACAACCACTACGACAAGAGCATGGCCCGCAGCTTTATCTGGTGCGTCTGGTATCCGCTCATCTACTGGCTGCTCAATCTGGTGACCGTGGTGGCGGCGGTGCCCAAGGCGATCCTGCGTCGCCGTGGCCAGCTGGCGGTGTGGGAGAGTCCTGACAGGGGGGAGTCGTTCCGTGACAAAACATAAGTTGGCGAACGAGATGATTATCAGCAACGGTACCCGGCGCAGCTGGAAGTATCGGCTGCGGGATCTGCTGATCCTGCTGGTGACCTGGGGGGGTTGGTTGTTTCTGGCGCTGCAACCCTGGTTCAACTATCTGGAGACGGAGGAGGATGATAGCTTTATCGGTTCGCTGGATGCCATCGAGGTGGGGCAACTGTTTCTGGCCCTGTTGTTCGGCATCTTCCTGTTGATCCACTCTTGGGCGAAATACAACAAGCTGCTGCACCGGCTGGTGGGCAAGCGAGCGGCCTCGAAAGCGCCGTGAGCATGAGGGGCCAATCGGCCCCTCACTTTTTATCACCGGTCACGGGCTGCGAAACGGGCGGGGCATCCGGAGCGTTTTTCCGGGCCTGTTTGCCATCGTGATGTCGCCGCCCCCTCAAAAAACCAGTCGTTTTGCTCCTTATTCTTCATTCATCAATGACTTTATTTCCGCAATTTTCACAGATGACGTGGCGTTCAAAGCGATCCATGTTGGCCAGAAAGGGACCGGCGGCCCAGCCGGTAATGAAGTCTTTGATAAATGCTGTGCGCTTTTGCTCTGGTTTCACCTCTTTTCCATAGGATTTGTCGACCAGCACTACGACATGGTTGGTCTCGCGCTGACAACTCGGGCAGTAGCGTTGTTCGGTGGATGAAAGCAAGGGGATCTCCTTGTCCGGAAGAGTGGGCAGCAGGCTTTCCGCCGCAGATATGTAACGTCCCCATTTGATTCCTCTTGCTGGCGGATCGTCAATCACAGCGGAGGCGAATTGTGCGCCATCTCCTATGAAGAGGGGCGAGCCAACAAGGGTGATCACGAGGGGCCGGTCGGCCCCTCTTTTGTTTCCGTTTGTCACACATTGCCACACAACCTTCCCCCTCTGGCAAAGTCTTGTGACCAGACGGGTGTGCAATGGTGCCATGAGCAGGGAGATGAGGCCCTGCCGCGATGGAACCAGGGAGCATGTTATGACGAACAAATGGATGTGGTGGCTGTTGCCACTGCTGGCGGTCGGAGTCTGGTGGCTCGGTTATGCGGGGGATGCCAATGGGGTGTGGCCCTGGCGCCATGAGATGTTGTTACTGACCGGCCTGCTGGGGATGACCTATATGGCGACTTCGTTGTTGCTGGCATTGCGCCTGCCGCAGCTGGAGGTGTGGTGTGGCGGTCTGGACCGGATGTTGCGATTGCACCGCCAGACGGCCATCGGTGGCGCATTGGTGCTGACCGCCCACTGGCTGCTGGTGGAGGCGCCCAAATGGGCTGTCTCGGCGGGTTGGCTGAGTCGTCCTGCGCGGCGTGGGGCCAGTACAGCTGGCGCTGGTGCAGGTAATGGCATCTCGCTCCATGCCCTTGGCAATACCCTGGGTGAGTGGAGTTTCTATCTGCTGATCGCGCTGGTGGTGTTGAGCTTGCTGGCGCTGGTTAGTTATGGCCGTTTTCGGTTGATCCACCGGCTGGCGCCGCTCATCTATTTGGCGGGTTGGGGGCACGGGCTCTGCCTGTTGCCTCAGGTGGGAGCCATGACGCCGGTTGGGGTATCGATCTGGTTGATCGGCGGGATCGGTGCTATCGGGGCCCTCTACTCCCTGCTGGGACAAGTGGGAGCGCGGGATCGCCATCCGGGCCGGGTCATTGCGGTGCGGGCGCTGGCGGATCACACCTGCGAGCTGACCATGGAGCTGGAGCGGCCGCTCGCCCATTACCGCCCGGGTCAGTTTGCCTTTTTCGAATTTGATGCCAAAGAGGGGCCGCACCCCTTTACCCTGGTGCGGGTGTCGGCGGATCGGCGCCAGCTGGTGATCGCGGTGCGGGCGCTCGGGGATCATACCCGTCAGCTGGTGGCAGAGGCGCGCGCCGGGGATGGGGTGGTGGTGACCGGGCCCTATGGCGCCTTTGTCGCCCCGCAAGGGGGAGGTAGAGCCCTCTGGCTGGGGGCCGGGATAGGTATCACGCCGTTCGTCGCCTGGCTGGAGGGGCTGGCTGCCCGTGGGGAGCGCGGCGAGGGGATCACCCTGATCCAGTGCGCGCCGGATTTGGCGGGAGCTGTCTACCACCGACGGTTGGCCGAGCTCTGTCATCGCACCGGCGTGTGCTATCAGCTGCGTCTGGACAAGGCGGCCGGGCGGCTGGATCTGGCTCGCATCGCGCAGGATGCGCCCGAGCAGGTGCGGTTTTGCGGGCCGGAGGGGATGGCAGATGCCCTGACCCGGCTGTTGCCGGACGGGCATCTGCATCGCGAGCTGTTTCGCTTTCGTTGAGCTCGACGGGCGCCGTTATTTGGTGCTGGCTGGCAACTGCTTGAGGGCGGCTTGTACCGCCGCCTCCAGTTGCGGATCGCGCCCGGCAACCATGTCGGCGGGAGTGAGGGGCACCTGTAGATCCGGGATCAGCTCCTGATTCTCGTAGAAGGTGCCGTCCGGTTTGCGCAGCCCCAAGGTCGGAATGCCGTAGGAGAGTCCCGGGATCAGCCGGGAGTCGTGGCTGTAGACCATGGTGCCGGTGCCGGGCACCGGATCGCCGACGATGGGGCCGACCTTGAGGGCACGGTAGTACTCGGGGAAGGCGGAGCCTTCCGAGTAGCTGCCAGCGTTCACCAGCACCACCGAAGGCTTGGTCCACTGGCGAGTGGCGGCGTCGGTTTCCCCCTTGCCCTGACGGGGCCAGCTGCTGGCCATCCCCTTGGTGCTGCCGCTGCCGGTCAGAAACTCCACCAGGGTATTGGCGAGATAGCCGCCGCTGTTAAAGCGGACATCGACGATCAGCGCATCGCGATTGCGCTGTCTGCCGAGGGCATCCGCCACCACCGCATCGTAGACCTCGCTATTCATCGCCGGCAGATAGACGTAGCCGACACGTCCTCCGCTCAGTCTGGCCACCAGCTCCCGCCGTTTCTCAATCCAGCGATCCTGTTGCAACTGGTACTCTTGCTGCTTGTCGATGGCGGTGAGCACCACCTCGTCAGTTTGCTTGTTGCCCTCCTGCTGGAAGGTGAGGGCAAGCCGGGCGCCAGCCTGATGGTTGAGGGCCTGATCCAGCTCGGCCAGATTGGCAATCGGGACGCCGTTGATGGCGAGCAGGCGGGCGCCCGGGGCGATATCGCTCTCCTGATCCAGCGGGCCGCCAGAGAGCAGGGCGGTGAGCATCACCCCTTGCTCGCCATCCTGCCAGTAGCCGCCCAGGCTGGCGGTCTCGTCCGCCATGCGCGGGAAGGGGGCAGGGCCGCTGCCCCAGGTGTGGGAGACATTGAGCTCGCCAGCCAGCTCCGCCAGCAGGTTGCCAAAGTCCCGCGGGTTGCCGATGCCCGGCAGCAGGCGGCGGTAAGCGGCGACATAGCTATCCCAGTTCACCCCGTTCATATCGTCCAGATAGAACTCGTCCCGGGTTAGGCGGGCGATCTGATCGAAGGCGGCGGTCATGCGTTCCTGCCAGCGGCTGGTGGGTTGCAAGGCGAAGGGGGCGCTGGTGGCCTCGCCGGAGTCGAGATGGATCCGGGTGATCTCCCCATCCCGCACCAGGGTAGCCAGGGTGCCCTGCTGGTTGAGGCTTGCCAGCGCTGGGCCGGGCTGCTCACCAAACAGTTCGCTGGTTTTGCCCTTGCGCAGATCCTGGCTGTAGCCCTTGATCTCGCTCTCGCTGTTGACCCCCATCTCTTCCACCAGATAGATCACTTGGTCGCCGATGATGCGGCTGGCGAGCAGGGTGCCGGTGGGTTGCAGCAGCAGCGCTTCTCTATGGTTGAGACGATCGCTCTCAAAGCCGTATCCCCCTTTCGGCGGCTCCAGCTCGGCAATGGCATCGGCTCTGGCTGCGCGGCTGCTGTAGATGCCGAGCAGGTTGGTGACGAGGGGCTCGCCATCGGGCCCCAGTGCGCCAAACCGGGTCGATTGCCAGTAGAGAATGGCGCCATCCTGACTCCAGCCCGGTTGCCCATCCTGATAGCCGTTGAGGCTGACATTGACCGGTTTGGCCTTGGGGTTGGCCGTGTCGATCACCGCGATCTCCTGTTCCGCCGCATCGGGGCGGAAGGTGAGCGCCAGATGGCGGGAGTCGGGGGCAAAGGCGAGATGCACCTCGTGGCGAGACGGGTTGAAGCTGGCAGGCACCAGCTCCCGTTGCTTGTTGCTCGCCAGATCCAGCAGATGGATTGCCTGGCCATCCACCACGAAGGCGAGTTGCTTGCCATCGGGGGAGAGCACCGGACGGCTGATCCCCTTGTCGGGAATGGCCAGCAGCAGACTCTCGGTCAGAGTGCCGGGATCGCTGAACAGCAGATCCGGATCTCCCTTGCGCAGGCGATAGAGGGCAGCGTGCCCCTGCTGCTCCGACAGATAGATGAGGGCACGGCCCTGCTCGGCGAAGAGGGGGCTGGACTGCTCGCTCGGATCTCGGGTCAGCTGGCGCACCCGCTCCCGCTCGGGGTCGACGGCAAACAGGTTGCCCTCGCTCACCAGGATCAGCTCGTCCGCCTCTTCGCTGACCAGCGCTTCGTCGGCCAGGGTCAGGGCCTCGCTCGCCTCATCCGGCGCGCTCGCCACTTGTGGGGTGAGGGTCAGCTTGCGTGGCTCGCTGCTACCGGCATCGAGGCGATAGAGTTCACCCAGCCATGACCAGACCAGATCGCCATTGCGAGAGGCGCTGAGCCCCCGCACCGGATGGCCCTGATAGTGGGTCAGCTGTTGCTCCTTGCCGCTGGCGAGATCCCGGCGCCAGACGTTGAAATCGCCGCTGCGCTCGCTCAGGTAAAAGAGGGTATCCCCCTTGTCGCTCCAGACCGGATCGGTGGCCGCCACCCGATCTTCGGTCAGCTGCTTGTGCTGCTTGCCATCAAACAGCCAGAGACGGGGCACCGCAAACGAGTGCTGATGCTTGCGAAAGGGTTGATCCGCCGCGGGCATCTGGTAGACGAGCCGCTCCCCGTGGGGACGGGCTAGGGTCGCAGGCAGCGGCAGGTCGGCCTGCAAGGTGCCGCCGGTGATCGGGGTCCAGTAGAGCTCGCCCCATTGGTAGCCTTCCGCGACAAAATGGTCGGCAGCGGGTGCCCCCAGGCGCTGGCTGCTCAGCAACAGCCGTTTGCCATCGGCGCTGAAGGCTTGCGGCAGATCGGTGCGCGAATCGCGAGTGAGGCGCACCATCTCGCCGCCGCTGGCAGGCACCACGAACACATCTTCGTTGCCGTAGAGATTGGCGGCAAAGGCGAGCTGTTTGCCATCCGGCGACCAGATTGGCCGCTGGCTCAGGTAGTCGCTGCCGGTGAGCGCCGTAGCGGGGCCACCCTCGGCACTGGCGACAAAAATGCGCCCCTGCCAGGTGAAAGCAAGCTGCTTGCCATCGGGGGAGAGGGCGGGCTCGCGCAGCCAGAGTGCATCGGCGGCGACACTGGCGGGCAGCCAGAGCAGAAGTGGCGAGAACAGCAGGGTGGCGAGGCGGCACGAAGAGCTCATGGCATGATCCTGTCGGGGAGTGGAGTGTTATCTTCGCCGATCATTGCCCCGGGTGCCAGCGCGATAATTTTTGTATCTTGTTGTTTTAACTGTTAATTACCAATGCCAAATGACGGCGTTCAAGGAAGATGGCCTTGCTGCGGCAAGATATGTTTTGCCGGGCATATTGAGTATTGATGGCGATCCAATATCATGGCGCTCGCTCGCCGCTCGGCGGGCATCGTTCAGATGATCTGGTAACAAGAAAAGCCCGCACCAGAGGCTTGTCGAGGGATGGAATGAGAGCCGTATTACTGTGTTTGTTGGGGCTTTGGCCCGCATTGAGTTTTGCCTTGACCGAAAAAGCCGATTTGGTGGTGGTCAAGAAGTCGACCTATAGCCTGACCCTGATGAAGGATGGCAAGGAACTGAAGCGCTACTGGATTGCTCTGGGCCCGGCGCCCAAGGGGCACAAGCAGCAGGAAGGGGATCAGCGTACTCCGGAAGGGCGCTACACCCTCGACTACAAGAAGACCAATTCCGGCTACTACAAAGCCATCCATATCAACTATCCGAACTTGGATGACATCAAGCGCGCCAATGAGCTGGGTGTTCGTCCGGGTGGCATGATCATGATCCACGGCCAGCGCAACAGCATTGGCAACCGCAGGGTTCAGCCTTCCAACTGGACCAACGGCTGCATTGCCATGCTCAATCACGAGCTGGATGAAGTGTGGGACGCTATTGACCCGGGTACGCCCATCGTCATCGAGCCCTGATCCGTACAACGGGGGCCTTGTCGGTAGACAAGGCCCCCGTTCTGTTTGGGGTGTGATCCTCTCTCACGGATGTCTTTTTGAGACATTCGTATTGTTGTGAATGTCACTTCAAAAAAAGCCTGCAAATGGTGAGGATATGGGCTCTATCCGTGAAGGAGTGTCCCATGTCTTTGAGCGAAACCTGTCAGCGCATCGTGCGCGATCCCCATCTCTCCGCCGCCCAGAAGAGCCACGCGCTGGCGCTGGCCGCCGAGAATGCGTTGCCCTACCCCGACCTGCCTGCCGCAGTCGCCGAGGCGATGGAGCAGGGATTTATCTGCGACATGTTCGAAGGGCACGCCCCCTACAAGCCACGTTATGTGCTGCCGGACTATGAAAAATTCCTGACTCAGGGCTCTGCCTGGCTGGAGCTGACGGCGCCGCAGGATTTCGACGAGGCGCTCAATGCCCTGCGCATCCTCTATCACCATGTCCCCTCCGTCACCGGCATGCCGGTCTGGCTGGGTCGGCTCGACCATCTGCTGTTGCCGTTTGTCGGCGAACTGGATGACGAGACTCTCTACCGCAAGCTGAAAGGGTTCTGGATCTATCTGGATCGGGTGCTGCCGGACGCCTTCATGCACGTCAACATCGGGCCGGATGACAACCGCATCTGCCGCCTGATCCTGCGTATCGACAACGAGCTCAAGCAGGTGGCGCCGAACCTCACCTTTTTCCACGATCCGGAGCAGACCCCGGACAGCCTGCTGCTGCAGGCGGTGAAGAATATCGCCGAGTGCAGCAAGCCGCACATCGCCAACTACCCTATCCATCGCGATACCTTTGACCAGCGTGGTTTTGGCATCGTCAGCTGCTACAACGCCCTGCCGCAGGCGGGTGGCGCCAATACCCTGGTGCGTATCTCCCTCAAGCGGGTCGCCGAGCAGTGTCAGGGGATCGATGACTTCCTCGGCTGCCTGCTGCCCCACTACTGCCGTCTCACGTCCCAGCTGATCGCGGTGCGCGCCGCCTTCCTGCACGAGGAGTCCGGTTTCTTCGACAGCTTCCTGGTCAAGGAGGGGCTGCTGGATGAGGATCGCTTCGTCCCCATGTTCGGCATCTACGGCATGGCGGAAGCGGTCAACATCCTGATGGATAAAGAGAATCTGCCGGGCCGCTACGGCCACGACGAAGAGGCAAATCAGCTTGGATATCGCATCTCTGCCCAGCTTTCGGAATATGTCACTGCGACGCCGCAGGCCCATGCCTGGGGTGGGCACGCTCTGCTGCACTCACAGGGCGGCCTCAGCATCGATGTGGCGGTGACCCCGGGGGTACGGATTCCCTACGGGCAGGAGCCGGATCCGGCCAGTCATGTGCTGGCGCTGGCGCCGCACCACGGTTACTACCACTCGGGGATCAGCGAGATCCTGACGCTGGATCCCACCATCCGCCAGAATCCGCAGGCGCTGCTGCAGCTCTGCAAGGGGGCGCTCGCCATCGGCATGCGCGAGTTTACCGCCAACGTGGCCGACAGCGATCTGGTGCGGGTGACCGGCTACATGATCCGCAAGAGCGATGTGGCCCGCTTTGCAGAGGAGGGCTCGCGGTTGCAGACCACCTGTCTTGGTGCCGAGGCGAGTGAAGTGACCGCCATCCGCCAACGGGCGCCGCGAGTTGTGGCCAATGAGTCGACCATCAGCCAGTACTGAGCCGAGTCCGATGGATGAAGCTCTGCTGACGCGCAGCGCCCTGGTGAGCAGGGTGCTGCCTTTTTCCTGTGTTGATGGGCCGGGCAACCGGCTGGTGCTCTTCCTGCAAGGGTGCAACTTCAGCTGCCCCGGTTGTCACAATCCCCATACCATCGGACTGTGCGACGATTGCGGCGACTGCCTTGCGGTCTGCCCGAGTGGAGCCCTCACCATGAGCGAGGGCAAGGTTCATTGGCAGGAGGCGCTCTGTACCGATTGCGATGCCTGTCTGGATGTCTGCCCCCGTAGTGCCAATCCCAAGACCACAACCATGACGGTGGACGACGTGCTGGCCCTGTTGCGCCGCTACGGCCCACTGCTGAGCGGGATTACCGTCTCCGGCGGCGAGGCGACCACCCAGCTCCCCTTTGTGGTTGCGCTGTTTGCCGCCATCAAGGGCGCGCCGGATCTGACCCATCTCACTTGCCTGCTCGACAGCAACGGTTCTCTGGCCGAAACTGGCTGGCAGCGGCTGCTGCCGGTGCTCGACGGCGCCATGCTCGATCTCAAGGGGTGGCGTGACTCGGTGCATCACACTCTGACCGGTTATGGTCGCGAGCGGGTGCTGGCATCGCTGCAACTGCTGGCACGCCACGGCAAGCTGGCCGAACTGCGGCTGCTCCATGTGCCGGGCAAGAGCGATTTTCTGGATGCGAGTGGTGAGCTGGACGAGGATCTTGCCGCCTTCTTGCAGCAGCTTGGGCCTGTGCCCATTCGCCTCAACGGCTTTCGCCACCATGGGGTACGGGGAGAGGCGGCGCAATGGCCAGAGGCTCACCAAACCGAGCTGGAACAGCTGGCCAGCCGTTTGCGTGCAGCGGGATTGGGGGCGGTCTCACTGCCTGCCTTGATGGGCTGAGTGGTTGCGTCATCCGGTGACCGTCATGGTGTGAGGTGCGGCATGGAAAGGCCGCAACTGTGATTTCTGTCTATTGGTGGGGGCGAGAACGGCGGCTAGAATAATGGCCATCTTCTTAACCCCTCAATGACAGATAATCATGAGTGAAAGCAAGGCGTTATATCGGGTTCAGTTTATTTGCCACAGCGAGCGCTACGAAGTGTATGTGCGCGAAGTCAATCAGGGCCAGCTGTTCGGTTTTATCGAAATTGCCGACTTTGTCTGGGACAACCACACGGCGCTTATCGTCGATCCCAGTCACGAGAAGCTCAAGAGCGAATTTGCCGATGTGCGCCAGACTCTTATTCCCATGCATCAGGTGCTGCGCATCGATCAGGTGAAAAAGCAGGGGGCTGCCCGCATCACGGATCTGGGCAGCAATGTCGCCTCCTTCCCCAGCCCCATCTATACCAAACGTCCCTAGTCCCTGCTTGCCCTTGATGTTTCGCCGCGGTGAAACATCAATTTCTTCTCGCTGTCGTCCGGCTCAGGGCTCAATCAATTCGCGACCCAGTTGCAGGATCCGCTGGCGGAACCAGTGACGGGCCGAGCCATCACCGGCCGGACCATACCAGACCAGACTGTGACTCACCTTGCCGTAATCGAACGGTGCCGGACGCATCATCAGATCCGGCTGACTGGCCATGCAGGCCGCCCAGCCACCGATGGCGGTGAGGATCAGATCAGTCTGGGGCAGCAGGGCCGCCGCGCTGGCAAAATCGGGCAGGGTGGCGCCAATCT
Source organism: Aeromonas sp. R4-1 (assembly GCF_040908325.1). Lineage (NCBI taxonomy): Bacteria > Pseudomonadati > Pseudomonadota > Gammaproteobacteria > Aeromonadales > Aeromonadaceae > Aeromonas > Aeromonas sp. R4-1. The sequence continues at coordinate 162,097 of NZ_JBFODM010000098.1, read as the reverse complement.
GGCGACGCACCTGCTGCTGGGCCAGGCTCTGCTCGAAGAAGGGGTTGGCCAGCTCCTGATCCCGGATGGCGATATGGCGCCAGCTCAGGTAGGCATCGAGATCCCAGGGCTTGGCCAGCGCGGGATGGTCTTTGCGCAGCAGGCAGACCAGTTTTTCTTCCCGCAGGGTCTCCCACACCAGCCCGGGCTGGCGTGGCAATGGCTGGCTCTGGTCATGGGGCAGGATCACGAAGTCGAGTTTACCCGCTGCCAGCGCCTCCAGTCCCTGCTCATCCTTGTTCCAGATCTCCGGCACCATGCCCGGTACCTCCTGCATCAGCTGACCCAGAATGGGGCCCACCGGCCAGGTCATCACGCTCTCGCGCAATCCCAGCCGCAAGCTGCCCTGCCACTGTTGGGGGTTGAAGGTGTTCTGGCGAGTGAGGCCGTTCAGCTCCCCCAGTAGTCGATGCAGGGTGGGAGCCAGTCGCTCGGCCATGGGGGTGAGCAGCAGCTGGTTGCCCTGGCGGTAGAGCAGTTGATCCCCCAGCAGATCCCGCAGTTGGTTGAGGGTTTTGCTGACGGTGGAAGGGGTGGTGCAGAGTCGCTCGGCGGTGCGGGTGACGCTCTGGTTGTCGAGCAACAGGTGCAGGGTGACCAGATGGCGACCTCCCAGCCGAGAGAGAGCGATCAGATCCATAGTGGCTCCTGAAATTGATGAAGATAAACAGGCTTGGAATCAGAAAGATTCAACGTGACCTGCTGGCATTCTCTCACAGCAGGGGGAGGGTGAGCAGACCCATCAAGAGGTGACCGCGAACGCAACAGACAAAAAGCCCCGCCAAAGCGGGGCTGATACGGATTAGCCCTTGAGCACCGCCGCCATGGCGTCGGCCACATAGTCGACGTTGCGGCTGTTGAGGCCCGCCACACACATGCGGCCGGAGCGCACCAGATAGACGGCGAACTCTTCGCGCAGTCTGTCAACCTGCTCCGGGGTGAAGCCGGTATAGCTGAACATGCCGCGCTGGTTGATGAAGTAGCTGAAGTCGCGGCCCGGCACCTTGGCGCTCAACACCTCGTAGAGCTTCTGGCGCATCCCCTTGATGCGGGTGCGCATCTCGGTCACCTCACCGACCCACATGGCGTGCAGTTCGGGCTGGCTCATCACCGCCGCGGTGATCTGACCGCCGTGGGTGGGGGGGCTGGAGTAGTTGCGGCGCACGGTGGCCTTCATCTGGCCGAGCACCCGGCTCGCCTCTTCGGCATCCTTGCAGATGACCGACAGACCGCCACAGCGCTCGCCGTAGAAGGAGAGGTTCTTGGAAAACGAGTTGCTGACGAAGAAGCTGACGCCGGCGGCCACCATGGCGCGGATGGCGTAGGCATCCTCTTCCAGCCCGTCACCGAAGCCCTGATAGGCGATATCCATAAAGGGGATCAGGTTCTTCTCGACCACCAGCGCGATCACCCGATCCCACTGGGCGCGGGAGAGATCCACCCCGGTCGGGTTGTGGCAGCAGGGGTGCAGCAGCACGATGCTCTTGGCCGGCAGGCTGCTCAGGCAGTCGATCATCGCATCGAACTGCACGCCGCCGGTAGCCGCATCGTAGTAGGGGTAGTCATGCACCTTGATGCCGGCTCCCTCGAACATCGCCTTGTGGTTGTCCCAGGTCGGGTTGCTGACCCACACTTCGGAGGTCGGGAAGTAGCGCTTGAGCAGATCGGCGCCGATCTTCAGGGCGCCCGAGCCGCCGATGGTCTGGATGGTGGCGATACGTCCCGCCTTGACCGCTTCATGGTCGGCACCAAACAGCAGGTGTTGCACTGCGGTGCGGTAGTTGGCGGCGCCTTCCATCGGCTGGTAGGGGCGCGGGGCCGGGGCGGCGGCGCGCTGGGCTTCGGCCTGCTGCACCGACGGCAGCAGCGGAATGCGGCCCTGCTCGTCGTAATAGAGGCCGATCCCCAGGTTCACCTTCTGCTCGCGGGTGTCTTTGTGGAAGGTCTCGACTAGCGTCAGGATGGGGTCGCCAGCATAGGCATCGACGTGTTCAAACATGGGGGATCCTTGAAATTGACTGTCCAGTAAAACCGGCGGTCAGCCGGGCTGGACATCATGGCGCAAAGCTGGCAGTGGCTCAAGCCCAACACTGGTCGAGCCTGAAGGGATGGTGCCGCCATCCTGCTTACTTCAAATAGGATCGCAGGACGCTGACCACCTGATCCAGATCCTCCAGCCGCTCTGCCGGGGTGGCATCGGGGGCGCCGAGATGCTCGCGCATATGCCCTTCCAGTACCTCCAGCATCAGGCCGTTGACGGCGCCGCGGATGGCGGCGATCTGCTGCAAAATGGCGGTGCAGTCGCTCTCCTGCTCCAGCGCGCTTTCCAGCGCACCTGCTTGTCCCTTGATGCGGCGCACCCGTGCCAGCAACTTCTTTTTGTCGTGAATGGTGTGGGACATGACGGATCCTCTCGATCAATAAAACTATACTGGGGTATAGTATATTGCATCGTCGCTCTCAGGAGAAATCCATGTCATCCCTCACTCAATCACACTGCCATCAACCCGTCATCCACGAGGGCAATCCGCTGGCCGAACAGAAGACCCGCTGGGCCGTATTGCTGACCGTCATCATGATGGTGGCGGAGATTGGCGGCGGCTGGTTCTACAACTCCATGGCGCTGTTGGCCGACGGCTGGCACATGAGCTCCCACGCGCTAGCGCTCGGTCTCTCGGTGCTGGCCTACCGCGCCGCCCGCCATTTTGCCCGCGACCACAGATTCAGCTTCGGCACCTGGAAGATCGAGGTGCTGGGTGGCTTCACCAGCGCCCTGTTACTGGTGGGAGTGGCCGGGTTGATGCTGTTCGAGTCGGTGTTCCGGCTGCTCGATCCCAGCCCGATCCACTATCAACAGGCGATCGCTATCGCGCTGGTGGGGCTGCTGGTAAACCTCGCCTGTGCCTGGCTGCTCAAGGATGATCACGGCCACCATCACCACGGCCATGGGCATGGCCACCATCATGAGCATCACGACCACGATCATCATCATGACCATGACGATCACCACGGCCATCAGGATCTCAACCTGCGCGCCGCCTATATCCACGTGCTGGCGGATGCGGCCACTTCCGTGCTGGCGATTCTGGCGCTGACTGGGGGTATGTTGTGGGGGGCCGACTGGCTGGATCCGCTGATGGGCATAGTGGGTGCCGGACTGGTCGCGGTATGGGCCTGGGGCCTGTTGCGCGACTCCGGTCGGGTGCTGCTGGATGCCGAGATGGATACCCCGCTGGTGGCGGAGATCCGCGAGGTCATCGCCGAACTGCCACAGACCGAGATCCGCGATCTGCACGTCTGGCGGGTAGGGCAGCAGCAGTATGCCTGCGTGCTCTCTTTGCTGATGGTCAATCCGCTACCGGCGCAGCAGATCCGCGAACGGTTGGCGATCCATGAAGAGCTGGTGCATGTGACCATCGAGATCGCCAGCGAACAGGATAAATAACGGGGGCCGTTGGCCCCCTTGGTTTCAGTGCTGTTGGCACTCTGATGTCAGTGCGACTGCCCGGTGATCTCATCCTGGGGCTTGTGTTGCCACACAGCGCCGAGCAGCAGCTTGAGCAGCAGTCCGGGCGGGTTGTCCAGCAGCTTGCCGGACTCCAGCAGCAGCTGACCATCGGCGCGAAACCCGAGGCTTGCATCTATGGTGCCATCCTCCGAGACCACCTGGATCAGGCCATTGAGGGCGGAGCGCTCGCCGGGCTGACAGCGCAGCCGCAGCTCGCGGGGTTCCCCCAGCAGGGTGAAGGCGCGGCTCAGCGGGGGCGAGTCTTCATAATCGGGCCAGTTGAAGAAGTGATACTGCTCGGCCAGGGCGCCCGCCTGCTGGCAAAACTGGTCGAACAGTTGCCCGATCGCCTGATACTCCTGATCGAGTCGTCTTGCCTGTTCTTCAATCCGTTTCATTGTTTACTCCTTGTCTATCCACTTGATCAGACATTGCTTTTCTGACCCCGTGACTGCCGTTTTCCAGATATGAGGCCAAATGGCTGCGAGGTCTGTGAGCCAGATCGAAGTTTCAGCCTGAAAACGTTATCTTGTTGAAACTGGATGGTTTTTTTGCCTTTCCGCTCACATTTGAATCGATTTCCGCTGATTAATATGGCACCGCCTGGCAATGACCGGGTGCTCGACTATCGAGACTAACTACAGCGGGAATTATAAAAATATGGATATGAAAAAGACCAAAGTGGCGCTGGTAACAGCCTCACTGCTCGCGCTTTTGTCTGGCTGTAATGACAACAGCTCTGATGCCTCCGGTGTGAACCCCGTCCCCCCTACACCGCCTACACCTGAAGTCACCGATGGGCCTGTCGCTCGTCTGCCCAAGATGGATCCCCCGAAAGAGTTGCTGGTTGCCGGCGAAAATCAGGTGGTCATTGCGCTGGTGGATACCCAGTCGGCAGCCAAAGGGGCCAAGGCACCGTTTGACAGCCACAGCCTGCACCTTTGGAACAACGATGCCTGTAACGCTACCTCTGATAGCGGCCTGAATACCGGGTGGGATGACAAGAGCAAGACTCCTGCCACTGCCGACAGCTTTGGTCCGGCCTGGGTCGTGCCGCTCAAAAATGTGGAAGGGTGCATCAACTTTATCGCTCGCAACGGCGATCTGGCCAACCTGACCGGCAGCGATATGAAGGTGAGCTTCAGTGAGCATCCGGATCGCACCGTGGCTATCGTCGCGGGCAAGAAAGATCTGTTTGGCAGCCGTGCCGAAGCCTTTACCGCCGCCTTTGGCGTGGCGGGGGCCAGCGCTCATCTTATCGATGGCAATACCCTGATTTGGCAAGGGGGCAAGGGGGCAAGGACAAGCCCCACGTTCGCCTCTATTACACCGACTCGGGCACCATCAAGGCTAATGCCGATGGGGTGTTCGATTTCCCCTATATCAGCCTGACCGCGACCAGCCTCACTGCCGAGCAGCAGGCCAAATATCCGCATCTCAAGGATGCCGCCGCCTTTGCCCTGCCTGCCGGTAAAGATCTCAAGCCCCTGCTCAAGGGGGAACTGGTGGCTATCGGCACCGATGCCGACGGTATCCTGCAAGGAGCGACCCTAGTGCAGAGCGCCGGCGCCCTCGATGCGCTCTATGCCCCAGAGGCGACCAAGCTGAGCTATGGCGCCGTGGTAGAGGGCAACCGGGTGACCTTCCGCCTCTGGGCGCCGACCGCCAAGTCGGTCAAGCTGGCCCTCTACAACGCCAGCCACCAGAAGAGTGGTGAAGTGGCCATGACTTTCGACAGCGCCAGCGGCAGCTGGAGCTACGAGGGGAGCAGCGAGCTGATCGGTCAGTTCTACCGCTACGACATGGAGGTCTACCACCCGCTGAGCCGCAAGGTTGAGCACTATGAGGTGACCGATCCCTACTCCCTGAGCCTCGCGATGAACTCCGAGTTCAGTCAGGTAGTGGATCTCGACGATCCGGCCCTGAAACCGGAAGGATGGGACAGCCTCAAGGCGCCACATAGCCAGCAGAACCCCGCCGACATCACCATCTATGAGGCCCATATTCGCGACCTGACCGGTAACGATGCCTCCACCGATGAAGAGAAGCGCGGCAAGTTTGTCGGTCTGACCCAGCCCGACTCTGTACCGGTCAACCATCTGAAAGCGCTGGCAAAAAGCGGCGTCAGCCACCTGCACCTGCTGCCGGTGTTCGATATCGCCACCGTCAACGAGGACCCGGCCAAGGTGGCCAATCTCGGCGATGACTTCAGCAAGCTCTGTCAGGTCAATCCGGATGTGAAAACATCCAAATTTGGCGGCTATTGCGGTGGCGGTCAGACCGTGGGAGATGTGCTGGCCGACCTGCAAGGGGGCGACAGCAAGGATAATCCGCAGGTGCAGGAGCTCTCCGGCTATCTGCGCGGCGTCGACTCCTTCAACTGGGGTTATGATCCCTACCACTACACCACGCCGGAAGGCTCCTACGCCACCAACGCCGAGGGCACCAAACGTATTCTGGAGTTCCGCGAGATGGTCAAGGCCATCAAGCAGAACATCGGCATGAACGTGGTGATGGACGTGGTCTACAACCACACCAACGAATCCGGGCTCGGCCCCAAGTCGGTGCTCGACAAGATAGTGCCCTGGTACTATCAGCGCCTCAATCCGGAGACCGGCTCGGTGGAGAACTCCACCTGCTGTTCCAACACGGCGCCGGAACACGCCATGTTCGCCAAGCTGATGGATGACTCTCTGGTCACCTGGGCGCGCGACTACAAGATCGACGCCTTCCGCTTCGACCTGATGGGCCACCATCCGAAAGATCAGATGGTGCAGGCGCTGGCCGCGGTGAAGAAGGTCAATCCCGAGATGTACTTCTACGGCGAGGGGTGGAACTTCGGCGAAGTGCAGGATGACAAGCGCTTCGTGCAGGCTACCCAGAAGCATCTGGGCGGTACCGGTATCGGCTCCTTCTCCGACCGCTTGCGCGATGCGGTGCGCGGCGGCAGTCCGTTCGACGGTGGCGATTCCATTCGCAAGACCCAGGGCTTTGGCAACGGTGCCTTCGTCGATCCTAACGAAATGAGCAAGGTGGATCTGGCGACGGCCTTGCACCAGTCCGATCTGGTGCGGCTCGGCATGGCGGGCAACCTCAAGGAGTTCGTGCTGACCGACAAGGATGGCATGCCGAAGAAAGGCGCCGAGATTGACTACAACGGTCAGCCTGCCGGTTATGCCCAGGATCCGGTGGAAGTGCAGAACTATGTCGACAAGCACGACAACCAGACCCTGTTCGACAACCTGATCTACAAGGCATCTGCCGGAGCCGATCTGGTGCGGATGCAGGGGGTATCGCTGGCGACAGCCATGCTGGGTCAGGGCATTCCCTTCACCCACGCCGGTGTCGAGCTGCTGCGTTCCAAATCCATGGAGCGGGACAGCTATGACTCGGGCGACTGGTACAACAAGGTCGACTACACCCTGGGCGACAACAACTTCGACAAGGGGTTGCCGCGCAAGGACAAGGATGGCGACAACTATCCGCTGATCGAGCAGGTGCTCGGCAAGCATGCCAAGCCGGGCTCGGCCGAGATGGCGCAGATGGTGAGCTTCTATCAGGAGCTGGCGGAGCTGCGCAACTCCTCCCGCCTGCTGCGTCTGGGCAGTGGCGCCGAGGTGATCAAGCGGGTCGACTTCCGCAATACCGGCCCGGATCAGGTGCCCGGCCTTATCGTCATGACGGTGGATGATGGCGTCAGTGCCGGGGCGGATATGGATCCGGCCATCGACGGTCTGGTGGTGATGATCAACGCCAGCAACCAGAGCCAGAGCATCGGCGATTTCCGTGATGGCAACGATCAGCCCATCGATCTGAGCGGTATGGTGCTAAGCAGCAAGCATCGCGCTGTCGACAGCATCGCCAGTGGCGCCGCCTATGATAACGGCCAGCTGACGCTGGGGGCCTGGTCTGCCGCCGTGTTCGTCAAGCCGCAGTCTGGTGCACAGGGCGCGGGCCTGCCGGTCAGCAAGAAGACCGACCTGAGCACCCTGCCACCGTTTGGCAACACCGATATTTATCTGAAGGGGTTCCTCGATGAGTGGGGTAACACCAACCAGATGACCTTCAGCGGCAACTTTATGTATGAGTTCACTACCGAGGTGAGCACCGACAAGCTGGGTACCACCAACGTCAAGATCGCTGACGCCAGCTGGGGGCCGGTCAACTACGGCAGCTGCAACGCTGGTGACAAGCTGGTGGTCGGCACTCCGCTGACCCTTTGCAAGGGGGGAGAAACCGGCAATATCGGTGTCGATCTGGCCAAGGCAGGCAGCTACAAGTTTGTCTTTACCGCCATGAACAAGGACAAACCGACCCTGAGCGTCAGCTTCACCGAGCCGGTGCAGAGCTGCAAGGTGCTGGATACGGTGGCGGGCAATCCGCTCGGCTACAACCTGTTCGTCAAGGGTGAGCTTTCAGGCTGGAATGCCCAACCTCAGTACCAGCTGAGCTACAAGGGGATGGACGGCGATCTCGCCATCTATCAGGCGGCGTTCAACTATGCCGGCAGCACCGAGTTCAAGGTCGCCAACGAGGACTGGAGCAAGGAGTACCTGCTCAACGGTGGCGGCGCGGTGAACGCTGAAACCGGTTATTCGTTCGCCTTCTCCAAGGGGGGCAGTGCCAATAACAGCATCACCCTGCCGCAGGGGCTGTGGAGTGTGCTGGTGAAGGTTGACCCGGCTGGCGTCAAGGCGGGTACTGCCGTCATTCAGGAGTGCAGCGTCAAGTAAGCAAGCCATTGAGTCCGGGGGATGGCTCGGCGCCCCCGGGTTGAATTCCACCTTGCCAAGGGTGGGATAACTCCGAGAGAGTAAGCAAAGCGCGACTGCCGACCGGCAGGCGCGCTTTTTCTTTTACGGGGAGCAGTGAGAGAAATGAGAGGAAAAAGAAAAGCCGTCCCGGTTGGGGTACGGCTTTTGGTTGGGATGCTATCGGCTGGCTTAACGCTTGCGCAGCAGGCGCAGGGCGTTGGCGGTGACCAGTGCGGTGGCACCTGTATCGGCCAGCACCGCAATCCACAGGCCGGTGATGCCGAGCAGACTGGTGACCAGGAAGATGGCCTTCAGTCCCAGCGCCAGCGCGATATTCTGGTGAATATTGGCCAGCGCAGAGCGGGAGAGGCGGATCATCGCGGCGATGCCGCCGAGCTGGTTGTGAGTCAGCGCCGCATCGGCGGTCTCCAGTGCCACGTCGGTGCCGCCACCCATGGCGATGCCGATACTGGCCCGCTTCATGGCAGGGGCATCGTTGATGCCATCACCGATCATCGCGACTTTCTGCGAGCTGGCGAGTTTGGCAATCTCATCGACCTTGCCCTCCGGCAACAGGCCGGCGCGCCAGCCCATCCCGAGTTCACCGGCAATGGCCTCGGCGGCGCGGGGATTGTCGCCGGTCAGCATGATGCTCTGCAGGCCGAGTCGGTTGAGCTCTTGCAGCGCCTCTGCCGCTTCCGGCCGGATCTGATCCCGCAGGGCCAGCAGGGCCACCGGCAGAGCCTGTTCGCTGCTGCTCTGGCAGAGCACGACCACCGTCTTGCCCTGCTTCTCCAGCATGGCAATCTGGGCCTGTTGATCTTTGCTCAGCGTAGCTATCCGGCTCGGTGCCAGCAGTTGCCACAGTTGACCGTTGATGCGACCCTCAACCCCCATGCCCGGCAGGGCACGCAGGTCGCGAGCCTCCGCCAGCGTCAGCCCCTGTTCGGTCGCGTTGGCGACCACGGCGCGGGCCAGCGGGTGGTGGGAGCACTGCTCGATGGCAGCCGCCAGTGCCAGCAGTTCGGTTTCCGGTTGGCCATTGAGGCTCACCAGCTCGGTCAGTTGCGGCTTGCCCAGCGTCAGTGTGCCGGTCTTGTCAAAGGCGACGGTATCGATATGGGCCAATCGCTCCAGCGCGGCACCACCCTTGATCAGGGCCCCCTGACGGGTTGCCGCAGCCAGCGCCGAGGTAACCGCTGCCGGGGTGGAGATGACCAGCGCGCAGGGGCAGCCGATCAGCAGCAGCGCCAGTCCGCGATAGATCCACTCGTCCCAGCTCTGGCCAAAGGCAAGGGGCGGCACCAGCACCACCAGCAGGGCAACCAGCATCATGGCCGGGGTATACCAACGGCTGAAGCGGTCGATAAAGCGCTCGATGGGGGCGCGCTGGCTCTCGGCCTCCTCGATGAGGTGCAGGATGCGGTCGATGGCGTTGTTGCCCGGTTCCGATACCACCTCAAGACGCAGCACCCGATCGGCAGCCAGACTGCCGGCTGGCACCTTGTCACCCTGACGGCGTTCCACCGGAATGGATTCACCGGTCAGGGCGCTCTCGTCAAACGCACCGAGCTCATCGAGCAGGCGGGCGTCGGTAGGCAAGCGGGCACCCGGGGCGATTGCGATAATATCGCCGGGACGCAGCTCATCGGCAGCTACCTCTTCCCGCACCTCGCCCTCGGCAGTGGTACGGATCCGCAGCGCCTTGTCAGGCACCAGCGCCATCAGGGCGGTCACCCCGGCCCGGGCGCGTCCGGCGGCGTAGGCCTCCAGATGCTCACCCAGCATAAAGAGCAGCAGCACCATGGCCGCTTCGGCGGTTTCACCGAGGAACAGGGCGCCCACGGCGGCGACTGTCATCAGCGTCTCGATGGCGAAGGGGGAGCCGCTTTTGGTCAGCGCCCACGCCTTGCGAGAGATGGGCCACAGACCCCAGAGGGTGGCCAGGGTAAAGAGTGGCTGACCGAACTCTTTCGGCAGTAGGGCGGCGACCAGCATCAGGCCGGCCAGTGACAGGGGCTGCCAATATTTGCCCAAAAAGTTACCGAATAGATTGCCTTGCAGGGGCTGTTGTGACGCTTGCTTACGGCCAGCTGCCTGCTTGTCAGCACTTTCCCCCTTGAGCTGGAAACCGGCGGCCAGCACGGCGGCGGTGACGGGATCGGGGGAGAGGCCGGGTGCCAGATCCACTACCAGCTTCTCGGTGGCAAACAGCACGCGCGCCTGTTGCACGCCGCTCACCCGGCTGACGGCGGTCTCGATCTTGCGGGCGCAGCTGGGGCAATCCATCCCCAATACCTGCCAGCTGTGGCGGCTGTTGCCTTGCACCGGCGCAACCAGCGGGTCGGCAGGGGGCATATCGTTCTCATGCTCATGCTCATGCTCATGCTCATGCTTATGATCGTGAGCTGGCGATAAGGGGGCGCTGCAGCACGCTTGAGCGTGACAGCTTCCTCGGGGAGGCTCTTCATCCCCGGGGGATTCATTGCCGTCACGGGATGTGTGCTCATGAGGCGTCTGGGTTGAACAGCAACTGACGGGCGTGGTGTTGTCGCAGCAGTGGCTATCGTGGTGATGTTCACTCTGGCCGGGGGCCGCCTTGCTGACGGCCTTGATGGGGGCGGCGTGCTGATGATTGCAGCAGGATTTGCTCATGATGAGTCCCTCTTGATGGATCCCGCCCCTGCGAGATCCCTGATTACTGAGAAGGAGTCTAAACCTTGGTGTTAAGTCCAAGGTCAACCCCTTTATATCCCTTGTCTTCGCGGGTGTTTGTCTGGTCCCGCCGCCCCTATACTGATCACCCGGATTTTTACTACACCAATAAAGGACATAACACATGAGCAACTCAGTCACTCTGCAAGGCAACCCGGTTTCCGTCGCTGGTCACTTCCCGGTCGCCGGTGAGCAAGCCAAGCCCTTCTCCCTGGTGGCCAAGGATCTCTCCGACGTGACCCTGGCAAGCTTTGCCGGTCAGCGCAAAATCCTGAACATCTTCCCGAGCGTCGATACCCCGACCTGCGCGACCTCTGTGCGCAAGTTCAACGAGCAGGCCAGCGCGCTGGATAACACAGTTGTACTGTGCATCTCCGCCGATCTGCCGTTCGCCCAGTCCCGCTTCTGCGGCGCCGAAGGTCTGGACAAGGTAGTGACCCTCTCCACCCTGCGCGGTGCGGCCTTCATGGAAGATTACGGTGTTGCTTTCTCTTCCGGCCCGCTGGTAGGGCTGACCGCTCGCGCCATCGTGGTGCTGGATGGTGACAACAAGGTGCTGCACAGCGAGCTGGTCGCCGAAGTGGCCGACGAGCCGAACTACGCTGCGGCGCTGGCCGTGCTGTAAGGCTGCAAGCCATAAAAAAATCCCGCTTCGGCGGGATTTTTTATGCGGGAATTGTCTGTTCAGGGGGTTGCGGGCAGGGTGGTTGCCGGTTCAGCCTTGGCGGGTGGGGAGGGTTGCCACTCCACATAGGGGCGGTGGATCTTCTCGTAGATCTCGGCCAGTTTGCCGGTGGCAGCCAGCTGATCGATGGCTTGCCGGAGAAATTCGTCCATCTCATCACCTGCAGCCCCTTTCTGGATGATGAAGACATCCTCGAAATCCCCGAAAAATTCTCGCCTGATATTGGTCAGCCCCAGCTGCTTGAGCATCAGGTCGGCCTCCTCTTGCGCCCAGACAAAGGCGTCGATACGGCCGCGTGAGAGCTTGCGCAGTGACTGCTCGATACTCATCGATCGCTGCACCGGGAAGGGCATATAGTCGGGAACCGCCTCGATTAGCAGGTCCCGTTTGGTGGGCACTATGCCGTAGGCCATATCTGTGGTGACCGGATAGGCGGTATTGCTGTAAATCACATGGGCAACTTTGCCAAAACTGCGGGTGCTGAAGCGATAAGCCAGCATATCGATATCCTTTAGGTTGCGGATGGCGGGCAGCCCCAGATCAGCCTTGCCGGAGATCACCCCTGCCATGGCACGGGCGATGGGGTAGATGGTGATCTTGATGGTCACATCGGGGTAGAGATCATCGATGGCGTGCACCAGGTCGACAAAGGGGCCTGTCTTGTCGGCATTGATCAGCCCCGGCAGCTCGCCAAGGTGGGCATTGAGGATGCGCGCCGGTTTAGGCGGCTCGGGGGCAGCGTCGTTCTTCGGAGTCTGCGACAGGCCGAGGGTGGCGCTGCCGAGCAGGGTGACCACGAGCAGCAGAAGGGGGATGTGTCTGGTCATGGCCGGTCTCTCTTGGTGATGGGTCAGCTAAAGTGTAGTCAGCCGGTCGCCAGCGTCCCTCGGCCAGGCCATCATGGATAGGGTTTTACTTCTCGGCCCCCGCTCACTAGACTTCGCCTCCCACTTCTTTGTTGACGTAGCGCCATGACCTTTAGCGAACTTGCCCTTCATCCCGCTCTGCTTGCCTCGTTGCCCGTCACCTTGCAGACGCCGACCCGCATCCAGCAGCTGGCCATTCCGGCGGCGCTGGCGGGGCAGGATCTGCTGGCACTGGCCCAGACCGGCAGCGGCAAGACCCTGGCGTTTGGCTTGCCGCTGCTGCAACGGCTGGATCCTTCCTCCAGTCAGGTGCAGGGTCTGGTGCTGGTGCCAACCCGCGAGCTGGCGACTCAGGTCACTGCCGCGCTTGAAGAGGGCGCCGAGGCGCTGGGGCTGCGCATCGTGACGTTGTGTGGGGGCGTTGTGCAGGAGCGGCAACAGGCCGAGCTGGCGCTGGGGCCACAGCTGCTGGTGGCGACGCCGGGGCGGCTGCGGGATCTGCTGACCCAACAGGTGCTGGGGCTGGATGGTTTGCAACTCTTGGCGCTGGATGAGGCGGATCGCCTGCTGGAGATGGGCTTTGCTCCCGACATCAAGGCGCTGCTCGGCTTTATTCCGGCGGATCGCCAAACCCTGCTCTTCTCCGCCACCTTGCCTGCCGAGCTGGAGGCGCTGGCCAACGGCCTGCTGTGCGAGCCCACCCGTATCGAGGCCAATCCCCTCAACAGCGTGGTGAACGAGATCGAAGAGCGACTCTATCTGGTCAACAAGAGCAGCAAGGTGCCAGCGCTCATAAGCCTGCTCAAGGAGCAGGAATGGCCGCAGGTGCTGGTCTTTATCAGTGCGCGGGATGATGCCGACGGGGTGGCCAGAAAGCTGGCCAAGGCGGGCATTGCGGTGGCCGCCCTTCATGGCGAGAAGGAGCAGGCGGTTCGCGAGCAGGCGCTCGGCGATTTCAAAGAGGGCAAAATTCGGGTGCTGGTGGCCACCGACCTGATGGCGCGCGGCATCCATGTGGAGGCGCTGCCGGTGGTGATCAATCTGGATCTGCCCGCCAGCGCCCCTGTCTATGTACACCGCATTGGTCGTACCGCCCGGGCTGGCCGCGAGGGGCTGGCCATCTCGCTGGTTTGTCATGGCGAGAGTGACATGCTGCAAGCCATTCGCACCCTGACCGGCCGCGAGCTGTCGTTGGGCGATCTGGCTGGATTCCCGGTTACCGACCAGCCTGCCAGCGGGGGGGCAAGCGCCCCCCTCGTGACAAGCAGGCCAATCGCCGTACTCAGGCCAAACGCAGCGTCAAGCAGTTCAAGGGCAAGCGCTGACCTCAGGGTTTGCCTTGCTCCCGCGCGAAGAAGTCACGACGCCACTGGCTCAACACCTCCTCCTTGTGTTGTTGCCACAGCGCAGGATCCATCTGCTGTTGGCTGGCCGCCAGTTGCTGCTCCAGCTCGGCCAGCTCTCGCTGGTAGCGGCTGCGTTGAGCCAGCTGTTGCTGGCGCGCCCCGGCAAACGCCAGCGTGGCTTCGGCCTGCTCTGCGGGCAGGAAGTGATGGGCCAGGGTGGCCAGCTCCTCATCTCCCCACAGCTGACGAGCTTGCTGCAGGCGGGCATCAGGGTTGAACAGCTCGCCTGCCAGATCCGGATGATCCACCGCCCACCGATCCTGCAAGCGGCTGAGGGCGTCCAGCCGCTCGGCCAACGGTAACTGCTCGCTCTCCTGTGCCAACTGATCCAGCGCCAGGGCATAGCGCCCCTGTAACCGGATCAGACTCTCCCCCTCGCTCAGCCACCCGGCCTCTGTTGCTTCCAGATTGCTCACGCGCTGCGCCAGCGGCAACTCGCTGTCGCTGATCTCGCTGGCAAGCTGGTTGATCAGTTCATCCGGCATCGCCTGCCAGCTGCTGGGCACTTCTTTGCTTTTGCCATCCATCCCCTCAGCGTTTGGTATGCGGGGAGGCGGGCTCCCCGGTTCTGCTGGCAACTGCACATCGGCCGGAGAAGGCGTTGCCGACCGTTCTGGCGATAGCGGGGACTGCTCTTCCTGCCAGCCCAGATTCACCAGCAAAAGGGTCAGGATAGCCAGTGCCAGTATCCCGTAACGGCGAGTCATCGGCTGATCTCTCCCTTGACCGGGAAGTGATCGGAGAGGTTGCTGGCGGGCCAGAGGCTGGCGGCGTTGCTGCGCGGGATCCAGACCGTGTTGAGGTTGTGGCGTACGGCGCCGTACTCCCGGCTCACTACCAGGTAGTCCAGATACTCGATGTTGGCGCCACCGGAGAGCGGGCCACCGGCATAGGGGTTGATCCTGGGGTCGAAGGTGGCTTCGGTATAGCCGCCATAGGCGGGTTCATGGGCGTTCAGATTGGCCAGCATGTTGGCGTAGTCATCGGCAAATTTGCGTTTGTTGACGTTGAAGTCACCGCCGTAGATGACGGTGTCGCTGGCGGGGATCTTGAGGCTGGCAGCCAGAGAGCGGATCTGACCGAACTGGATCTGGCGCAGCTTGCGCGCCTCGTCGGTGTCGAAGCTGGCGGTGTGGGTGGCGAACAGGTGCCACGCCTTGCCCCCCTTGATCACCTCGGCGTACATCACCCCTTTGTCGGCGAAGCAGTCGGTGCCGGTGCATTGGGGATAGACCAGCTGGCCCTCTCGCACTATGGGATAGCGGCTGACGATCACCACGCCGCCGTCATGAATGTTGACCCCGGGCTTGTCGAGTACTTTGGTCTGGTAGGGGTACTCTTTCGCCAGCGCCTGCAAAAAGCCCTCGCGGCGGCCATCGAATACCTCTTGCAGCAGCAGGGCGTCATAACCCTTGAGATAATCAGGCAGCAAGGTCAACCGCTCGCCGATGCTGGAGGCGATGACCGGCAGTGCCCAGACGTTGTAGCTGGCCACCTTGAGCCTGTGTTCTGCCGGTTCCGGTTGCTCCTGTTTTTGGGGGGGCGTGATCATATAGTGCAGATCGTCGTAGCGGCCGGTGAACTTGGCGGCAAAGGCCAGCTCTTGTGGCCCGGCAACGCGATGGATCGCCCGATCGTTTTGCCAGCCAGATGCGCCGGTTGGCGTTTCGCCACCGTGCTGCAAGGTGGTGTTCCACCAGGTTCCCTCCATCAGCTGGTTGAGCCGATAGACGTCGCCACCCGCTGTGGTCACGCGGGTTTCGAACAGATAGCTCTTGCCCGCCTTGACCCCCTCATAGCGATTGAAGCTGAGTACCATGGCGCTCTCCCACGGGCCCAGCTCGGTGCGGTGCTGGCTCCACTGACTGCCGGGTTGCAGCTGGCCGCTGCCGCTTTGGCGGATGTCGATCTGAAGCGGTTCAGGACTGTTGTTGGTGAGATAGACATCGGTATCGGCCAGTGCCAGTTGCGGGAACTGGCTGACCAGCAGCAGGGCGGCATAACTGAGGGTTTTCTGCATCACAGGATCCTTTTGGTTGCAGGGCAATGGAAAGTGACTGTTATGGCGAATGCAGAGGTCAGTTTGTTTACATTTTGGTTACAAGCAAATGAATTGGTTTTGTTTGGAGCTTTGTGGAGGTGTAAAGCGAGCGAGGCAGCACGCTTAAAGAGAGAGGGAAGAGCGAGGGAAGGCGCCCGTGTCAGGCGCCTTCAGGAGTTAGCGGTGGGCCAGCGGGTAGGTGAAGAGCGCCAGATGGGCGAAGTTGAAGGCGAAGTGTACTGCGATGGCGACGCTGAGACGGCCGCTTAGCTGGAAGGCCAGGCCATAGCAGCAGCCTGCCAGGGTCGCAAACAGCGCCAGCAGTGGGCCACCGGGCAGGTGGATGGCTCCGAACAGTAGCGCAGCCACGACGATGCCAATCCAGAGGCGGTAACGCTCGGTCAGCTCCTGCTGGATAGCTCCACGAAACAGCGCTTCTTCCGCCACGCAGGTGAACAGCAGATTGTTGAGTGCAAACAGCCACCACCAGTGGGGCAGACCCACTTCCGGTTTCAGTGCCCCCAACTGCCAGGCGATGACCAGCAGGGCACCCAGCGGCAGCAGCAACAGGGCCAAAGAGCGCCAGCGGATTGCGCCCCCCTTACCCAGCAGCATCGGGCAGGCCAGCAGCAAGCCAAAGAGCAGCAGCGGCTTGTCGAGGTTCAGATACATGTTGAACGGCACGCTGGCGGGGCCTGCCAGCGCCTGATCCAGCACCTTGAGATTGCTGAAGCCGGGGATGAGGTGCAGGGTCAGCGCAATCGCCCAGAGGATCAGCACCACTCTGGCCGCCATCGCCCAGCGGGCGGGGAGGGTTGGCGTACGCCACGCCAGCAGTAATCCTGCGACCGAGACCAGCAGGGCGGGTAGCGTCATTCGCTCAAGCCACAGTGCCAGCAGCAGGGAGAGTCCCAGCAGAGCAAAGGCGGGAAGACGCTGGCGGAAGAGGGCAAGCAGCACGGCCAGCGCCAGCGCGCCCCAGATAAATGAGTCGGGGAGGGGTAACATTGGATCTCCTTGATCGAGGCAGGCGGCAACCTTAACAAGTGGGCGTCAGCAGGACAACCGCGCAGGAGGTGGTCGGATCCCTTCTCTATACTCATCAACAGGGTAAAGGGAGAGCAACTGATGAAGCACTGTCTGTGGTTGTTGTGTTGTTGGTGTGTCTGGCTGCAGGCGGCACCCTTGCTGCTGGTGACCGGTGAGTTCACCCCCTATACCGGCAAGGCACTACCTGAAGGTGGCGAGAGCACCAGGCTGGTGACGACCCTGCTGCAAGAGGCCGGGTATCGGGAGATCCAGGTCGACTACCTGCCCTGGCCCCGCGGCTATCAGTTGACCCGCAATGGGTTGGTCGCGGCCACCTTCCCCTACGCCTGGACTGCCGAGCGGGCCAAGCTCTTCCACTACAGCGCTCCCATTCATATTGATCGCCTCTCCTGGTTTACCTATCGGGGGAGAGAGGCCATTCAGGCTGGCCGCTGGCAAGGGCTTCGAGTCTGCATTCCGCTGGGGTGGAGCACCAGCCATGCCGACGGGGTGATCAAGCGTTTCGGGCTGGATCTGCAGCGCCCCAAGACCCTGGCACAGTGTCTGCAACTGCTGGATCGCAAACGGATCGATCTGCTGCCGATGAACGAGACGGTGACTCGGGATGCCAGCCGCCAACTGTTTGGCGACCCCTGCCATCTGCAGGCCTTGCCCCACTTTCGCCAGAGCGACACTTTTTATCTGATCATTTCACGGCAGTACCCGGAGGCCACCAGCCTGCTTGAGCGCTTCAATCATGCCCTGGCTGCCGCCCGTGCCGATGGTCGCTATGACCAACTGATCTCCCGAGCCGGAAAGGGGATCGATTGCCGTTGAGAGTGCACGGCCGGAAAACAAAAAGCCGGAGCAGTGGCTCCGGCTTTCTTTAATTGTTTCAGAGGCGATTAGCGGCCTGATTCGGCGATGACGCGGGCGATGATATCGGCGCGCTTGCCGGCTTCCAGTTCGCCCAGGGCGATCAGGCCAGCCTTGAAGATGACGTTCTTCGGCAGGCTGACGTCGTCCAGTGTGGCGATCGCTTCAACGTGCATGCCGTTCAGACGGCTGGCATCGCGCGGGCTCAGGTTGACCTGGGTGTTCATCACCTGCTTGCCTTTCTTCTTGGCAGGTGCAGCCGCTTTCTTGGTGGATTCCTGTTCTTCGTCTTCCGGCAGTTCGTCATCAAAATCGTAAATAGACATAGTCAATCCTGTTGAGTTAGGCAAAAGGGCACGTTTGCCCGACATAGTAATCCGACATTGGGTCAATCAGCCCATATCCTCGTTACGGATAAAGGCGCGCCAGGAGGTGAGCACCTGGGCAAAATCTTCCAGCCCGCACATGGCCAGCTGTTCATCATCGTAGTAGGCGAGATCGTCAAGATCCTCACCGAGCTCGATATTGAGGGCGTTGGCTTTCACCTCCGCCTCTTCATGGGTCAGCAGCAGGGAGTAGTCACCGCCGTTGAGCCGGTATTCGACTCGGGTGCGGTTGGAGAGCTGATCAATGATGGAGAAGAGCTCATCGAGCTTCTCCTCATCCTTGCCAACCTCGTCGATCAGCCACTGACCGATGGCTTCATGGCCCATGGAGAACCGGGCGCGATAGCCACCAAACGGGTCGCGGCGAAATTCATAATCCATAGCACAGTCCAGATCGGAGGGATGGGCCATCACGGGCAGGCGGGTGCAAGAACGCAATTCCTGCTCCATGGCGGGGCACACATCGGGTAAAGTGGCCTATTCTAGCGATCCCCCTCTCGCTTGTCTTGATGATGTGGCATCTTTGCGCCCATGTGCCCTGAATCGGCCCGTGGTGGCGTAGCCAGATCAGCCCCTTGTCCGGAGATGTTATGCAGCTAAACGATAATCTTGCCCGCCAGATCGTCGCACGGGCGATGAAGATCCTGTCGTTCTCGGTCAACGTGATGGACGAACACGGTCTCATCATTGCGTCCGGCAATCCGGAGCGGATCCATCAGCGCCACGAAGGGGCCGTGCTGGCGCTCACCGAAAACCGGGTGGTGGAGATCAGCGAAGCGACTGCCTTGCAGCTCAAAGGGGTGCGACCAGGCATCAATTTGCCCATCTCCTATCAGGGGGAGCTGATCGGGGTGATCGGCATCTCCGGCGATCCGGAGGAAGTTCGCGCTTACGCCGAGCTGGTGCGAATGACCGCCGAACTGATCCTGGAGCAGGCGGCGCTCACCGAGCAGTTGCAGTGGGACAAGCGCCACAAAGAGGAGCTGGTGTTGCAGCTCATTCGGGGCGAGGGGCGAGTCGATCAATTGCAGCAGGCGGCCCGCTTTCTCGGACTGGAGTTGGCCCAGCCTCGGGTGGTAGCTGTGCTGGCGCTGGAGGAGGCGGATCCGGCGCGTCTGCGGGAGCTGGTTCATCAGCTGGAGAACCCGGAGCGGGACAATCTGGTCGCCATCAACGGGCTCGATGAGATAGTGGTGCTCAAACCGGCGCAATTGAGTGATGGCGTCTGGCAATCGGCGCAGGAGCGCAGCCGGATCAAGCAGTTGCTGGCCCGCATTCCCCACTTCAAGGTGCATATCGCGGTGGGCGATTACTTCGCCGGGATCGACGGGCTGGCGCGCTCTTACCAGACGGCGCGCGATACCCTGCGCAGTGGCATGCGGCAGGCGCCGCGCAAACAGGTCTACTTCTTTGAGGACTACCGTTTGCCAGTGCTGCTCGGCAGTCTGGCGGACTCCTGGCAGGCGGATCAGCTGCGCACACCGCTGCAAAAACTGGCCCGGGAAGATAGCAAGGGGGCGCTGCAGAAGACCCTGCGCCACTATTTCTTGCAGGATTGTGATCTGCATCGCTGTGCCGAAGCCTTGTTCATTCACCCCAATACCCTGCGCTATCGGCTGGGGCGGATAGAGCAGATAACTGGATTGAATTTCAACAAGTTAGACGACAAATTTTTGCTCTATCTCGGCCTTAATCTCGACTTGCGATTGTAAATTTAGACAAAAAACCACTTTTACATGACGTGATTTTTGGCTATTCAGCCAAAGAATTCTGATTGCAGATCTCCATAATGGCGGCCATTCACTCCCATTGAAGGTGTCCGTCATGATCCCGGTTTCAGCCCTTGGCGCCATCGCGGCGCTCTCCATCGCCATCATCCTCATTTTGAAGAAGGTGCCGCCCGCTTACGGCATGATCGTGGGTGCCCTGGCCGGTGGCCTGATTGGCGGTGCCGACCTGACCCAGACCGTCGCCCTGATGATCGGCGGCGCCCAGGGGATCACCACTGCGGTGATGCGGATCCTGGCGGCCGGTGTACTGGCGGGCGTGCTGATCGAATCGGGTGCGGCCACCACTATCGCCGAGACCATCGTCAAGAAGCTGGGTGAAACCCGCGCTTTGCTGGCACTGGCGCTGGCGACTCTGATCCTGACTGCGGTCGGCGTATTCGTGGATGTGGCCGTTATCACGGTCGCCCCCATCGCGCTGGCCATCGCCCGCCGTGCCGACCTCTCCAAGGCGGCCATCCTGCTGGCGATGATCGGCGGCGGCAAGGCGGGCAACGTGATGTCCCCCAACCCCAACGCCATTGCCGCGGCTGATGCTTTCCATCTGCCCCTCACCTCTGTGATGGCGGCAGGCATCATTCCGGGTCTGTTCGGTCTGGTGATGGCCTACTGGCTGGCTAAGCGGCTGAACAACAAGGGCAGCAAGGTTGCTGCTGATGAAGTGGTGAGCTTTGCCGGTGCCAAGTTGCCGGGCTTTGCCGCCGCCATCAGCGCGCCGCTGGTCGCCATCCTGCTGCTGGCCCTGCGGCCGGTCGCCGGTATCGTGGTGGATCCGCTGATTGCACTGCCCCTCGGTGGTCTGGTTGGTGCCCTGATGATGGGTAAATTCAGCAAGGTGAACCAGTTTGCGGTCTCCGGCCTCGCCCGCATGGCGCCGGTTGCCATCATGCTGCTGGGTACCGGTACCCTGGCAGGCATCATCGCCAACTCCGGCCTGAAAGATGTGCTGATCAGCGGCCTGACCGCCTCCGGTCTGCCTTCTTACCTGCTGGCGCCTATCTCCGGTGCTTTGATGTCGCTAGCGACCGCCTCGACCACCGCCGGTACCGTGGTGGCCTCCAACGTATTCAGCTCCACCCTGATTGAACTGGGGATCAGCAGTCTGGCCGGAGCGGCCATGATCCATGCCGGTGCCACCGTGTTTGACCACATGCCCCACGGCTCTTTTTTCCATGCCACCGGTGGCAGCGTCCACATGGGGGTGGGTGAGCGCCTGAAACTTATCCCTTACGAAACCGCAGTCGGTCTGACCATTGCCACTGTCTCCACCCTGATGTTTGGCGTGTTTGGCCTCGCCTAAGGAATTGATATGAAAATTGTTATTGCCCCCGATTCATTCAAGGAGAGTCTGAGCGCCATGGCGGTGGCTGATGCCATCGAGGCCGGTTTCAAGCAGGTGCTGCCGAACGCCACCTACGTCAAATTGCCGATGGCCGATGGCGGCGAGGGCACGGTGCAATCGCTAGTGGATGCCACTGGTGGCCGCATCCTGCCGGTCGAAGTGACCGCGCCCCTTGGCAACAAGGTACAGGGCTTCGTCGGCCTGCTGGGCGATGGCGAGCGCGCCGTCATCGAGATGGCCGCCGCCTCCGGTATCCATCTGGTGGCGCCCGAGCAGCGCAATCCGCTGCTCACCTCCAGCTTCGGTACCGGCGAGCTGATCCTGGCTGCGCTGGAGATGGGAGTGAAGCACCTCATCCTCGGTATCGGCGGCAGCGCCACCAATGACGGCGGAGCCGGTATGATCCAGGCGCTCGGCGGCAAGTTGCTCAAAGCCGATGGCTCTGCCATCGAGCTGGGTGGCGCGGGTCTCGGTGAGCTCGCGACCATCGATCTGAGCAGTCTGGATCCGCGTCTGAGCGATCTGGTTATCGAGGTAGCGTGCGATGTGAACAACCCGCTCTGCGGCCCGAAAGGCGCCTCTGCGGTGTTTGGCCCGCAAAAGGGGGCGACCCCCGAGATGGTGGCACAACTCGATGCCAACCTCTCCCGTTATGCCGACTGCATCGAGCAGTCGCTCGGCAAGCAGGTGAAGGATATTCCGGGGGCGGGCGCTGCCGGTGGCATGGGGGCCGCACTGGTCGGTCTGCTCGGTGCCGAGCTCAAGCCCGGCATTCAGATCGTCATCGAAGCGCTGAAACTGGCCGAGGAAGTGGCCGATGCGGATCTGGTCATCACAGGCGAAGGGCGCATCGACAGTCAGACCATCCATGGCAAGACGCCAATCGGTGTCGCACGTTGCGCCAAGCAGTTCGGCAAGCCGGTGATCGGTATCTCCGGTTGCCTGACCGATGATTGCGGTGTGGTACACGAGCACGGGCTGGACGCGGTATTCGCCGTGGTCAACCGCGCCATGTCCCTGCCGGAGGCGTTGGAGAGCGCCTGCACCAATATTCAACTCACTGCGCGCAACGTAGCGGCGCTCTATCAGCTCAAGGGCTGATCCGGTTCGGCCGATGCGCGCCATCGGCCACTCAATATCCCCGTTTGGGGCATCTCCCATCCCGCGAGATGTCTGACTGCCCTGGCACTTATTTGCCGATCCATCGTGATCGGCTCTTTTCTTTCCGTTCCTTTGTCTTGCCACACTTTTGACTCCATGGGTCAGCGCGGTTTTGATAGGCGCACATCTCCCTTTACGGCATAGTGGTCGTACCAAGTACAAGGAGAGACTCATGTTCCTGCTGACCCTGGGGGTTGCGCTGTTTACCCTGATCCATCTCTACCCCTGTTTTGCGGTGGCCCATCGGGCGCGACTGCGCGAGCGGCTGGGTGAGAACCGCTACAAGGGGCTCTTCTCCCTGCTGGTGTTTGTCGCCATCGCCTGCATCATCGCCGGTTGGCGCTCGGCCAGCTCGCTGCCGCTCTACTTCCTGCCGGAGTGGGGGCCGATGACCATGACGGTGATGATGCCCTTTGCGCTGATCCTCTTTTTCTCCGGCCAGGGGCCCAACCATCTGCGGCGCTGGCTGGTGCATCCCCAACTGCTCGGTACCCTGCTCTGGGCGGTGGCCCATCTGCTGGTCAATAGCGAGGCGCGATCTCTGGTGCTGTTTGGCGGCATCGGGCTGTGGGCGCTGGTGAGCATGGTCTGGATTTCGGTGCGGGACTGGCAGCGATATCCCCGCCCGGCGGCTAACTGGACGGGCACTGGCATCAGCGTCGGGGCGGGCCTGGCTGCCACTGCGCTGCTGGTGTTCTGGGGCCACGGCTGGCTGACCGGCATTCCATTGCATTGAGAGTGAACTGCGGCTCTGGCAACCGCGTATGATGGACAAAACAAAAGGAGTCTTGGCGATGAAATGGTTCACTCTGTTGCTGTTATTGGGGGCCGGCGCGGCCTCTGCGGCGTGCCCCGATTATTTCAATGTGGAGATGCGGGAACTCAACAATGCCCAGCGCCACAACCTCTGTCAGCTGACCGAGGGCAAGGTGGTGCTGGTGGTCAATACCGCCTCCTACTGCGGCTACAGCGGCCAGTTCCGCGATCTGGAGAAGCTCTACCAGAGCTACAAGGGTAAAGGGCTGATTATTCTGGGTTTCCCCTCTAGCGATTTCTGGCAGGAGGCGGGCAACGAGACCAAGACTGCCGAGGTATGCCGCCGCGACTATGGGGTCACCTTCCCGATGTTCAATCGGGTAGCGGTGCGGGGCTCCGATGCTGTGCCACTGTACAAGGGGCTGGCGGCGGCCGCTGATGGGGATGAGCCGAACTGGAACTTCCACAAGTATCTGGTGGGGCGCGATGGCAAGCTGATCGCCAGCTACGGCGCCAACCAGAATCCGGCTGACGACCCCCTCAAACTGCAGATCACCCGGGCGCTGGGGCTCTGACCCTACCCCTTGGCGGGCGGCTCTGGAATAATGGGCTCCCGCCACTCAATCCGGTTATCCTGTGCTGCAACGTCTTCCTCAAATGGTGATCTTCGATGCGCTGGTGCGCGAGCAGGGGATCTCTGCCGCCGCCCGTCGTCTCGGGGTCTCCAAATCCCATATCAGCAAGCAGCTGGCGCTGCTGGAGACCACCCTTGGCGCCCAGCTGGTCCAGCGCACCACCCGCCGCTTCGTCCTGACCGAGCTGGGTCAGGAGTATGCCCGTCACTGTCATGCGCTGGTGGCGGTGGCGCAGGAGGCTGACTCCATGATCGCCGAGCGGCGTGGCAAGGTGAGTGGCGTGCTCCATCTCGGGGTGGGCCAATCTTTTGGCCGCTTGCACGTCATTCCTCATCTCAAGGCGTTTCAGGATCGCTATCCCGAGTTGGAGCTGGAGGTCTCGCTGTTCGACCACAGAACCAATCTGGTGGATGAGGGGCTGGATCTCTGGCTCACCACCTATGAGGACAAGCCGGAAGGGCTGGTGGGACAGCGGCTGGCCGACATTGGCTTCGTGGTGGCGGCGTCGCCGGATTATCTGCTGAGCCACGGCACGCCACTTCATCCCAAGGATCTGGCCCAGCACAACTGCATCACTTACCAGAGTCGGGAGCGGCGCTATCACCAGTGGTCGTTTCGCCAGGGCAAGGAGCGCCAGACGGTGCAGGTGGCGGGCAACTATCGGGTGGATATGGCGGAGGCGGTGCGGGATGCGGCACTGGCCGGGCTCGGTATCGCCTATATTGCCAACTACTTGCTGGACAAGGAGTTACAGAGCGGCAAGCTGATCCCTGTGCTGCCAGGGTGGCGACCGAACCAACAGATGGCGGTACACGCCGTTTATGCCCGGCGTGAACATCTGGATCCCAAGATCCGTCTCTTCATCGATTTTCTCAAGGCCCGCTTTGGCCCCGAGCCCTATTGGGAGCAGCGACTGGCCCCCTGGCTCGGGGGTAAATTGTCCGGCGGTGAGGAATAATTGTTTCCATATAAGAACTCTCGATTTCTCCTGATACTAAAATCGAACCAAATCAGCCAGTTGGCGCAACCGATATCGTGCAAACGTTTTTTCTAACAGGGTTGTAACCAAGCGGACTTGCAGTGACGGGGTGAGAGGCGCAGAATCCGCGCCCATCTTTTGCCCCACCTGATGGAGTCCCTATGATTGCCCTGCTCGGCATCCTGAGTATCCTGGCGCTTGCCGTCATCTGCTCTGATAATCGTCGTCGTATCCCGTTGCGAACAGTTGGCCTTGCCCTCTGCCTGCAAATCATGTTTGCCGGTCTGGTGCTCTGGTTGCCTGCTGGTCAGCACGTGCTGAACGGGGTCAGCGAGAGCGTAAGTAGCGTGATCGGTTATGGTCAGGAGGGGATCGCCTTCCTGTTCGGCGATCTGGCCAAGTTCAAGCTGGGCTTCATCTTTGCCTTCAACGTATTGCCGGTCATCATCTTCTTCTCTGCGGTGATCGCCATCCTCTATCACATCGGCATCATGCCGCGGGTGATCGCCCTGCTGGGTGGTGGCTTGCAGAAATTGCTGGGCACCGGCCGTGCCGAGAGCCTCTCCGCGACCGCCAACATCTTCGTCGGTATGGTGGAGGCGCCGCTGGTGGTCAAACCCTACCTCTCCAAGATGTCCGATTCCCAGTTCTTCGCTGTGATGAGCTGTGGTCTCGCTTCCGTCGCCGGTGGCACCCTGGTGGGCTATGCCAGCCTCGGGGTTGAGTTGAAATACCTGATCGCTGCCGCCTTCATGTCGGCCCCTGCCGGTCTGGCGATGGCCAAAATCCTGGTGCCGCCGGGAGCTGAAGAGGTCGATCACCATCAGGATGTTGAGATCCCCCGCGCCACCAATGTGATCGAAGCGGCTGCCGATGGCGCCATGTCCGGCCTCAATATCGCGGTGGCGGTCGGTGCCACCCTGCTGGCTTTCGTTGGCGTGATCGCCATGCTCAATGGCCTACTCGGCTGGGCTGGCGGTCTGGTAGGGCTGGATCTGAGCTTCCAGATCATTCTGGGCTGGCTGTTTGCCCCCGTCTCCTGGCTGATCGGTGTGCCCTGGGATCAGGCGCAAGCCGCTGGCGCCCTGATCGGTACCAAGATCGTGGTCAACGAGTTCGTCGCCTTTATCGGTCTGGTGCAGGATCAGACCCTGAGCGAGTCGAGCAAGGCCATCGTGACCTTCGCCCTGTGCGGCTTTGCCAACATCTCCTCCATGGCGATCCTGATCGGCGGTCTGGGCTCCATGGTGCCGGAGCGCAAATCCTTCATCGCCCGTTACGGCATGCGCGCCATTCTCTCCGGCGTGCTGGCGAACCTGATGAGCGCCTGTCTGGCCGGTCTGTTCCTCGCCCTGTAATAGCAGCTGTACGGAATAGATGTAACAAGGGCGCCCTTGTCATATGGATAAAATGAAGCCCCGGCCTTGGTCGGGGCTTCTTGTTGCTGCTCAGTCGACGTAGAAGGTCTGCTGGAAGCTGAGGTTCTGTTGCTGCCCACCGCCCATGATCTTCAGGGTGAACTGATAGGTATCTTCGTTGCGGTAGGGGAGGGTTGCCAGATAGTAGATGGCATCCCCCTCTTTTACCTCCTGAAAGTTCAGGGTGCGGATGGTGCCGGTCAGGTTCTTGGCCTCACCGGTGATACCCACGGCTTGCGCCACTTTCTGCTTGTCCTGTACCGCGATATTGATGATGGCGTTGTAGCGGCTGCGCTCCAGTCCATACGCCTTGGCGACCTCTGGTGTAAGGAAGCTGGAGTTGAAGGCGTTGTAGTGCACCAGCCAGGGGCCCAGCTCCTTCATCTGTTCTGCCTTGAGCGGCAGGGTCATCAGCAGTGCCAGCAGGCCACTCATCCAGGCTGTTTTCATCTGTCATCCCTCTCATATCTACGGTTGGCGCAGGCCGATTCATTCAGCCTTGCGTGTCATTCAGTAGCGCACTCACTTCTTGTGGCCACTGTTTGGGGCTGTCGATGGCGACGGTTTTGTGCCGCCCCAGTTCGCCCCGCACTATGGTGATCTGTCCCTTGGCCACCTTGAACTGCTTGGCCAGAAACTTGATCAGATGGCTGTTGGCCTGGCCATCGACGGGCGGCGCCGTGATGGCCACTTTCAGCTCTTCACCATGCAATCCGATGATCTGATCCCGACTCGCCTTGGGCTGGATCACCAGATGCAGTACCAGTTCATCCCCTTGTTGCAGGACGGCTGGCATCAAATCATCCACCACAGCTGGCCAAACAGGTCACCCAGCAGGTAGTTGATGGCTTGCAGGCCGATAAAGGCGACTAACACCGAGAGATCCAGTCCGCCCAGTGCCGGCAGTACGCGGCGGATAGGGGCGAGGAACGGCTCGGTCAGCTGATGCATCACGTATTCGATGGGGTTGCGGCCCTGGCTGACCCAGCTCAGGATGGCGCGGATCAGCAGTACCCAGAAGATCATCGAGCCCGCTTTCTTCAGCACGGTCAGCGCGGCAAACAGGCTGATGCTGAGCCAGTCCGCCAGCAGCACGTTCATGCTCTTGAGCAGGGCCAGCTTGGCGAAGGCGATGGCCAGCGCCAGCACCACGGAAGCGAGATCGATGCCGCCAAAGCCAGGGATAACGCGGCGCAGCGGGATCACCAGCGGATTGGTCAGCTTGACCACCATCTGGCTCATCGGGTTGTAAAAGTCGGCACGGGCCCACTGCAGCCAGACGCGCAGCAGGATCACCATCAGGTAGAGATCGAAAACGGTGTTAATCAGAAAGTAAGCAGTGTTCATCTGGGCTCCTGTTAGAAGAGGGTTTCCATTTCGGTGGCGCGAGCAACGGCCGCCTGCATGGCTTGCGCAGTCAGCGGCATCAGCCCCTGCTGCTGGAATGTCTTGATGGCTTCGGCTGTGGTGCCGCCCTTGCTGGTCACCTGCTCACGCAGGGTCTGCAGCGCCAGCTCCGGGTTTTGCTCCACCATGGCGGCTGCGCCCAGCGCGGTCTGCTGCACCAGCAGGCGTGCCTGCTCGGGTGAGAAGCCCATCGCCTCTGCCTCTTCGGCGATGGCTTGCATAAAGAGGAAGAAGTAGGCCGGGGCACTGCCCGCCGCGGCGATGACGCCGTTGATGCCGGACTCCTGCTCCACCCAGAGGGTCTTGCCGACTGCCTGCATCATCTGCTCGGCAAACTCGCGATCACTGGCTCCAATATGCTCGGGCGCATAGAGGCCGGTCATGCCCAGACCCAGCAGGGCCGGGGTATTGGGCATAGTGCGGATGATGCGGTCATGGCCACCGGCCATCTCGCCAAGGCGCGCGACCTTGATACCGGCCGCGATGGAGATGAGCAACTTGCCCTCAAGGGAGCCCAGCTCGGCAACCAGCGCAGCCAGCATGCCAGCCATCAGCTGCGGCTTGACCGCCAGCACGATCACTTCGGCGTCGCGGGCCGCCTCGGCATTACTCTGGGTGATGCGAATGCCGTAGTCGCTCGCCAGCGCCTCCAGCTTGGGCAGACTGGGGTTGGCAGCCGTGATCTGCCCGGCGGGATAACCCGCCTTGACCAGTCCGGCGATGATGCTGCGGCTCATGTTGCCCGCGCCGATAAAGGCCAGCGTTCTATGCTGCATCAGATGCTCCTGTTGCACATGGGGTCGCGGCGGGGTTGGCGCTACCTGCACCACCTGACGCCAGAATTCGGTGTTCCATCAAACGCTCCTGTTGATGAAGTCGCGGCAAGAGGCGGACGTATGGGTTATCCGCTGGCCTTGCCTATGAGTAGTCACGGGCGCCGAAGATGGCGGTGCCGACCCGCACCATGGTGCTGCCGTGGGCTATCGCCAGTTCAAGATCCTCGGTCATCCCCATCGAGAGGGTATCCACCGTGGGGTATTGTCGCGCAAGCTCGGTGAACAGAGTCTGCATGCGGGTCATTTGGGCGGCCAAGACGGTCTCGTCACTGGTGTGTTCGGGAATGGCCATCAGCCCCCGCAGCACCAGTCGGTCACTGTGGGAGACCAGCTCGGCAAGGCGGAAAATCTCTTGTTCCGACGTTCCGGATTTGCTGCTCTCTCCGCTAATATTGATTTGCAGACAAACATTTAGCGGTGCCATTGTAGTTGGGCGCTGGTTGTTGAGGCGGTCGATCAGCTTGTCCCGATCCACGCTCTGCACCCAGTCAAACCGTTCGGCGACCAGTTTGGATTTGTTCGATTGCAAAGGGCCGATAAAGTGCCACTCTATGTCGCTATATTCCGGCTGCTGGCGCAAGGTATCGATCTTGGCCGCCGCTTCCTGAGCGTAGGATTCGCCAAAGCAGCGCTGACCTGCAGCATGGGCAACCATGATGGCCTCGACCGGCTTGGTCTTGCTCACGGCCAGCAGGCGGATCTGCTGCAGGTTGCGGCTCGCCCGTTCGGCGGCCTGGGCAATACGTTCCTTTACCTGAAACAGGTGCTGGGCAATCTGGTTCATATTTCGTTAGTGATCTTGTGATGGGAGAATGACAAGTCTATGGATATCACAGAGTTATTGGCTTTCAGTGTAAAGCATAAAGCCTCGGATCTACACCTGTCCGCCGGGGTTCCCCCGATGATCAGGGTTGATGGTGAGGTTCGCAAGATCAATTTGCCCGCCCTGGAACACCGGGAAGTGCATGCCCTCATTTACGACATCATGAACGACCATCAGCGCAAGGAGCTGGAGGAGAACTTCGAGGTCGACTTCTCGTTCGAGGTGCCCAATCTGGCCCGTTTCCGGGTCAACGCCTTCCAGCAGGCGCGCGGCTCTGGCGCGGTATTTCGTACCATCCCCAGCACTGTGCTGAGCCTCGAAGATCTCGATGCGCCGGAGATCTTCCGCAAGATTGCCGAGTTCCCGCGGGGTCTGGTGTTGGTGACCGGCCCGACCGGCTCGGGTAAGTCGACCACTTTGGCGGCCATGGTCAACTACATCAACGAGAACTTCCATCACCACATCCTCACCATCGAGGACCCCATCGAATTCGTCCACGAGAACAAGCGCTGTCTGGTGAACCAGCGGGAAGTGCACCGGGATACCAAGAGCTTCAGCAACGCCCTGCGCTCGGCACTGCGGGAAGACCCGGACATCATTCTGGTGGGCGAGATGCGCGACCTTGAGACCATTCGTTTGGCCATGACCGCCGCCGAAACTGGCCATCTGGTGTTTGGCACCCTGCACACCTCGTCGGCGGCCAAGACCATCGACCGTATCATCGACGTCTTCCCCGGCGCGGAGAAGGACATGGTGCGCTCCATGCTCTCCGAATCCCTGCGGGCGGTTATCTCCCAGACCCTGCTTAAGCGCATTGGTGGCGGTCGGGTGGCGGCTCACGAGATCATGATGGGCATTCCGGCGGTGCGTAACCTGATCCGGGAGGACAAGATTGCCCAGCTCTACTCGGTGATCCAGACCGGGATGACCCACGGCATGCAGACCATGGATCAGAGCCTCAAGCAGCTGGTGAGTCGTGGCGTGGTGGCATCCCTCGATGCCAAGGCTAAGGCCGTCGATCCCAACAGCATTTAAGAGACTCGCGTCCAGGGAGGGATAGATGATGAATCTGGATGATCTGCTGAGCGAGCTGGTCGAGCGAAAGGGATCGGATCTGTTTGTGACGGTGGGCTCGCCGCCCACCCTCAAGGTAAATGGCCATCTGGTGTCGCTGGGGGGGGAGGCGCTCGACAAGAAGGGGGCTCTGACGCTGGTCAGGGATACCCTCAGCAGCGATCTCTTCGAGCGCTATATCCGCACCAAGGAGGCCAACTACGCGATCTATCGCGAGGCTCTTGGTCGTTTTCGGGTCAGCGCCTTCTGGCAGCAGGAGCTGCCCGGCATGGTGGTGCGGCGTATCGAGACCCGCATTCCCACCTTTGAAGATTTGCAGCTACCCAAGATCCTGCAAGAGGTGGCGATGGCCAAGCGGGGACTGGTGCTGTTTGTCGGCGCCACCGGGGCGGGCAAATCGACTACCCAGGCGGCGATGATCGGCTATCGCAACCAGCATGCCGATGGTCACATTCTGACGGTGGAAGATCCGGTGGAGTTCGTCCATCAGCATGGTCGCAGTCTGGTGACCCAGCGAGAGGTGGGGATCGACACCGAGTCATTCGATGTGGCGCTGAAAAGCTCGCTGCGTCAGGCGCCGGACGTGATCCTGATCGGTGAGATCCGCAGTCAGGAGACCATGGAGTTTGCCCTGCAGTTCGCCGAGACCGGCCACCTTTGTCTCGCCACTTTGCATGCCAACAATGCCAACCAGGCGCTGGATCGCATCCTCCATCTGGTGCCGCAAGACAAACACCGCCAGTTTCTGTTCGATCTCTCCTTCAACCTCAGAGCTATTGTCGCCCAGCAACTGGTGCCGAGTGTCGATGGTTTGCGGCGCAGTGCGGCATTCGAGATCCTGCTCAATACCCCGCTCATCACCGACATAATCCGCAAGGGAGAGATGCACCGTCTCAAGGAGGTGATGACCAAATCTGCCGAACTGGGCATGCAGACCTTCGATCAGGCGCTTTTCAGCCTGTTCTGCGCCGGCCAGATTGGCTACAGTGAGGCCCTCGCCCATGCCGACTCGGCCAACGACCTGCGGCTGCTGATCAAGCTCTCCGGTCGCGAGCAGCTGGGGTCCGGCACACTGGAAAATGTGACGCTGGATGAATGAAACATGGGGCCGATCCGCTGTTCGGCCCCTAGCCAGAAAGGAACGTTATGCTGATTGTGGTTTCCCCGGCCAAGACGCTGGATTACGAGTCACCGCTGGTGACCCCCCGTTTCACCCAACCCGAGCTGCTGGATCACTCCGCCGAGCTGATTAGCCGAGCCCGCCAACTGAGCCCTGACCAGATCGCCACACTGATGAAGATCAGCGACAAGCTGGCCGGTCTCAATGCCGCCCGTTTTGCCGAGTGGCAGCCAGATTTCACCCCCGCCAATGCCCGTCAGGCGCTGCTGGCCTTCAAGGGGGATGTCTACACCGGTTTGGCGGTAGAGGATTTCAGCGAGGCCGATTTTGACTTCGCTCAGGCACACCTGCGGATGCTCTCCGGCCTCTATGGCGTGTTGCGTCCCCTCGACCTGATGATGCCCTATCGACTGGAGATGGGGACCAGGCTCAACAATAGTCGCGGCAAGGATCTCTACCAGTTCTGGGGGGAGGTGATCACTCACCACCTCAACGACGCGCTGGCAGCGCAGGGGGATGAAGTGCTGATCAATCTGGCCTCCGACGAGTATTTCAAGTCGGTACGACCCAAGAGCCTGAAAGGGCGGATTGTCACACCGGTGTTCAAGGATGAGAAAAACGGCCAGTTCAAGATCATCAGCTTCTACGCCAAGAAGGCGCGCGGCATGATGGCTCGCCACATCATCAAGCACCGTCTGACCGAGGTGGAGCAGCTGACCGGTTTCAACGCCGAGGGCTACTACTTCGTACCGGAAGAGTCGGACGCCAATACCCTGATGTTTAAACGCGCCGAAAATTAATTACAAAAAGAGGGAACCAATCTTTCGACCCGTGGGTCTGAATATGTGAATCCTCTGTTGTAAGCACTTTTTATTCGCCGACGTTTGATACGTCGGCTTTTTTATTGCCGTTTTTATTGTCCATCGATTGCCTTCGCCGGGACTATGTGGTTCAGATAGACTCAAGACAGGGAGCGAGTCGTCGTGAGGTGAATATGGAACAGAAAAATGCCATTCGGCAGGTTGCCGTCCCTTGGGCTCCGTCCCGCCAGCTCCCACCCGGGCTGGTCGTTGCCGAGCTGCATCAGGATCTCTGGAGCGACTCCCTGACCATCATGCTGGGTCGGGCACGCAGCATCGATCTGCCCCCGCAAATCCTCTGCCGGGTCTATTTTCGCCATATCTACGCCCTGCGGGTCATCGAAGATTGCGATCTGGCCGAGGGGAAGGATAGTCACGCTATCGAAGAGCAGATCCAGCTCATCACCCCATCCCGTTTTGCCAGCTGGTTCCATCAGGAGTCGGACGGCCTGCATCTGGATGAAGACCTGCAACACTATCGCATCTCGACCTGGGATTATTGCGCCGATGTGCTCACCTCCTCGGCGCCGGAGCTGCAATTCCTGCCCCAGAGCGAGTAGCCAGCTGTTACGTCAGAGGCGAAGGATGATCCTTCGCCTCTTGGTTTTTGGGCGGGCGCAGATTTTGTGGCGTTCAGGCCATTCAACCCAAGTGGTGGCCTGTTGTGTCGACACAAAAAAAGCGCCTCAGAGGAGGCGCGGGGAAAAAGACAGATTGGAAGCGTCACATGGGTGCTACTTGAATCAGCGAATGAGCCGTGCCATTCAAGTATGGAGCCATCATGCCAAGCTCAATCTGAAGTAGTTCTGAGGCGATTCTTCATTTTCTGTTCATCTTGTCAGCAAAGCGTGGTCACTGACTGAAATCCTTTTCATTCTGGTCACCATATTGTCCCGCCCTCTCCAAGGCGCTCATCGTCTCATGGGGCCAGCTCGAATGTTGTGCCAGTCTGTTCCAGAGCCAGCAACCAGCGCTTGATGGGAATGCCGCCAGCATAGCCGGTCAGCTCGCCGCTGCGTCCGATCACCCGATGGCAGGGCACTATGATGCTCAGCGGATTGCGCCCATTGGCAGCGCCCACAGCCCGCACCGCCTTGGGATTGCCTATCGCCTGGGCAATCTCGAGATAGCTCACGGTCTCGCCATAGGGGATATCGCACAAAGCATTCCACACCGTTTGTTGGAACGGGGTGCCCTTCGCTGCCATGGGCAGATCGAACTGCTGCAATTTTCCGGCGAAATAGGCATTGAACTGGGCAAGATAGGGGGCCAGCGCCTTGTCATCCCGTTGCCAGTCAGCTTGCGGCATGACGGGGCGCTCCCCGTGCATGAACTCCACGTGACGCAGTCCATCCTGATCGATGGCGATCAGCAGGGGGCCGCGGGCGCTGTCGCAAAAACTGTATCTCATCGGCTGACATCCTTTGGGGGCGGGGGGGCTCAGTCCAGAACCGGTTTGCCGCGGGCGGACTTGATATCCCCCTTGCGCTTTTTGGCATCGACCCGTTTGCGCTGGGAGCTGCGGGTCGGCTTGGTGGCATGGCGAGCCTTGGGGCGCCAGGCTGCTTTTTTCAGCAACTCCACCAGACGGCTCATCGCCTCCTTGCGGTTCATGTCCTGGCTGCGATGGCTCTCGACCCGGATCAGGATAAAGCCATCGTGTACCCGGCTGTCGCTCAGCTTGTCGAGACCCTCCTTGTAGAGGGGCGTCAGGCTGGGAGAGTTGCGGTAATCGAAGCGCAACCAGACGGCGGAGTCGGTCTTGTTGACGTGCTGTCCACCGTTGCCCTGTGCCCGCATGGTCTGAAATTGCAGCTCATGCCAGGGAATCGTGACGCTGTTGGAGATAACTAACATGCTGTTTTGCTCTTGTTTGGTGCATACCCGCTGACCGCTGCAGCATGGTGCCTCATTATGGGGCGTGCTGGCCGGTTATGGGGATGTGCCTGGCGAATGGCGCAGGCATTAAACTCTATCTATATGAAATAAAACAATAAAAATACTTGGCATAAGAATTGAAACCCGATTAATGACACACCATGGATTGGGAGCAACCAGATGAAGCTGATTAGTGCGATTATCAAACCGTTCAAGTTGGACGATGTCCGCGAGGCTATTGCCAACCTGGGGGTGGAAGGGCTGACCGTGTCCGAGGTCAAGGGATTTGGCCGCCAGAAGGGACACACCGAATTATACCGGGGAGCCGAGTATCAGGTCGACTTCCTGCCCAAGGTGAAGCTGGAGATTGCTACCGCCGATGATAACGTGGAAGGGGTGATCGAGGCGATCTGCAAGGCGGCCTATACCGGCAAGATCGGCGACGGCAAGATTTTTGTCTACGACTTGCTGCAAGCGGTGCGCATCCGCACCGGCGAGAGTGACGACGAGGCGCTGTGATGAACCGCATCCGTGACGTACAGATCTGTTGACCTCCCGAGCTCGGGGAATCCCGATGGAGTGAGCGCTTATTGAAGCCTGATCAACATAACGTTTTGCTCAGAAGAGGCCGAATGGGATTCCATCCGGCCCTTTTCAATTATGGGCGATTAAATATGTGATGTGGCGACGGCGAGCTTTCTTGATCCGCTTATAAGATGTATGCAGAATGCAAACGGAAATCGTTATCACTCTGTATAGCTAATCAAGGAATGGATGATGAAAATGAAGATGTTGGCACTGGCTTTCTCTGCGTTGGCAGCTCAGTCGGCATTGGCGGCCGGGGAAGTGAATGTCTACTCCAACCGGCAGGATGAGCTGATCAAGCCCATCATCCAGCAGTTCGAGAAGGAATCTGGCATCAAGGTGAACGTGGTGTTCGCCAAAGAGGGGTTGAACGAGCGTCTGGAGCGGGAAGGCAAACTCTCTCCGGCCGACCTGATGCTGACCGTCGATATCAGC
Source organism: Aeromonas sp. R4-1 (assembly GCF_040908325.1). Taxonomy (NCBI): domain Bacteria; kingdom Pseudomonadati; phylum Pseudomonadota; class Gammaproteobacteria; order Aeromonadales; family Aeromonadaceae; genus Aeromonas; species Aeromonas sp. R4-1. Next base: position 126,696 of record NZ_JBFODM010000098.1, on the reverse strand, counting down.
CGTCTGACCGATCTGGTGGACAAGGGGTTGGTGCAGCCGGTGGACAGCAAGATCCTGCAGGAGAACATCCCCGCCATCTATCGTGATCCGGAGAATCGCTGGTTCGCCCTGACTACCAGGGTTCGCGCCATCTACTCCAGCAAGGATCGCCTCGGCAAGCAGGGCACCATCAGCTACGAAGATCTGGCCAAACCGGAATTCAAAGGGAAAATCTGCACCCGCAGCGGCAAGCATGAGTACAATGTGGCGCTGGTCTCCTCCATGATTGCCCATCACGGCATGGCCGAGACCAAAACCTGGCTGGAAGGGGTCAAGGCCAACCTGGCGCGCAAGCCGCAGGGCAACGACCGGGATCAGGTCAAGGCGATCAAGGATGGTATCTGTGACGTGTCGCTCGGCAACAGCTATTATCTGGGCGCCATGTTGAAAGATCCTGCGCAGAAGTCCTGGGCGGATGCGGTCTATATCAACTTCCCGAACCAGGCTGACCGCGGTGCCCACGTCAACGTGAGCGGCGTGGCCATGACCAAATATGCCAAGAACAAGGCCGAGGCCCAGAAGCTGATGGAGTTTCTGGCTGGCGAGACCGCCCAGCACATGTATGCGGACGTGAACGCCGAATATCCGGTCAAGGCCGGAGTCGAGCCTTCCGCCATGGTCAAGTCTTGGGGCAGTTTCAAGTCTGACGCACTACCGGTCAGCGATTACGCCAAGCACCGCAAGGACGCCTTGCAGTTGCTGGATGAAGTAAAGTTCGACTTGTAATCAGATGGGGCCAACGGCCCCATCAACCTCTGTGGTCTCATGAAAAATTTTGGATGGATGACCGGCAGCTGGGCCACCGCCCTGCTGCTGGGTTTACCGGTTATAGCCCTGCTTTTCTCTGCCTTTTCGGCTGAGGGGGAGCTGTTTCGCCACCTCGCCGATACCGTGTTGCTCGATTATCTCGGTAATACTCTGGGGCTGGTGGTCGGCGTGGTGCTGCTCAGCCTGCTGTTTGGCGTGCCTACCGCCTGGCTGGTGGCCATGTGTCAGGTACCGGGACGGCGTGCCCTGCAGTGGGCTTTGATGCTGCCAATGGCCATGCCCTCCTATATCGTCGCCTACGTCTATACCGACCTGCTCGACTACTCGGGCCCGCTTCAAGCCGGGTTGCGAGCACTCTTTGGCTGGAACAGTCCAGCCGATTACTGGTTTCCGGCCATTCGCTCCCTTGGTGGCGCCGCCTGGGTGCTGGCGCTGGTGCTGTTCCCCTATGTCTATCTGCTGACCCGCGCCTCTTTTCTCGAGCAGTCAGTCAGCCTGATCCACTCCAGCCGCCTGCTCGGCTGTACCCCGTGGCAGAGCTTTCGTCGTCTCAGTCTGCCGCTGGCGCGCCCCGCCATCATGGTGGCGGTATCGTTGGTGGCCATGGAGACGCTGGCCGATTTCGCCACCGTCCACTTCTTTGCCATCAACACCCTGACCACAGCGGTCTACGACACCTGGCTTGGCTATGGCAGTCTGGCCACCGCGGCCAAACTCTCCTGCCTGATGCTGCTGGCTGTGGTGCTGCTGATCGCGCTGGAGCGCCGCTCGCGCAGTCGGCAGCAGGTGTTCCAGAAGTCCATGGGCCATGAGCAGCCGCTGCGCTATCCGCTTAAGGGGATGAGTCGCGCTCTGGCCGCTTTCTGGTGCTGGGGGCTGGTGCTGGCCGGTTTTGGCCTGCCATTCGTCATCCTGCTCGATTACGGGGTGCGTTACTTCGAGTTGTCATGGACGCCGGAGTTTGTCCGCTTTGCCGGCAACAGCTTGGCTATCTCGGCGCTGACCGCTCTGCTGGCGATGGGCATCGCCCTGCTGCTTGGCTTCTTCCGCCGTCTCGATGGCGGGATAAAGAGTCTGCTGCCCCTGCGCATCGCCGCCATGGGCTACGCCATGCCGGGTACCGTGCTGGCCATCGGGGTGCTGGTGCCGCTCACCGCCCTCGACTTTGCCATCAACGATCTGGCCGAGTGGCTCGGGCGTCAGGGGCCGGGCTTGCTGCTGACCGGCACCATTACCGCCATCGTGTTCGGCTATTTGGTGCGCTTCGTGGCCATCGCCATCGGCTCGGTGGAGAGCAGCATGGGCAAGATCTCCCCCAGCCTCGACATGGCGGCCCGCTCCCTGGGGCAGGGGGATGGCGGCATGCTGCGGCGGGTCCATCTGCCGCTGGTGCGCCGTGGTCTGTTTGCCGGTGCCATGCTGGTATTCATCGAATCCATGAAGGAGCTGCCCGCCGCCCTGCTGCTGCGGCCGTTCAACTTCGATACCCTGGCGACCCACGTCTATCAGTTTGTCTCGGACGAGATGCTGGAGCGCGGCGCGCTCGGAGCCATCGTCATCGTGCTGGTGGGACTGTTGCCGCTGATCTGGGTCAACCGCAGTCTGGACAGTCCGGGCCACTGAGTCGCCGCGTCGGTCAATGAAATTGCATGCGGTGTGCTGAACTGAAAGGCAGCGCGCCGCCAGAAACGAGAGGAAGTCAGCCTTGTCCTGTTTGCAGGTTGAAAATGTCAGCTGCCGTTACAACGGCCGCAATGTGCTGGAGCAGCTCTCCCTGACGGTGGCAGACAACGAGATCGTCTGCCTGCTGGGAGCCAGTGGCTGCGGCAAAACCACGCTGCTCAAGGCTATCGCTGGCCTGCTGCCGTTGGCAGAGGGCACGATTTGCCTCGGCGATACCCTGCTCGACGGGCCGGGTGCCAGCGTGCCGCCCGAGGCGCGCAATATCGGGATGATCTTTCAGGATTACGCCCTCTTCCCCCACCTGACGGTAGCTGACAACGTCGGCTTTGGCCTGACCAAACTCGATCGCCGCGCCCGCCAGCAGCAGGTGGACGAGGCGCTGGCGCTGGTCAATCTGCAGGGGCTGGGGGATCGCTATCCGCACCAGCTCTCCGGCGGTCAGCAGCAGCGGGTGGCCATCGCCCGGGCTCTCGTGTGCAAGCCGCGGCTGATGCTGCTGGATGAACCCTTCTCCAACATCGACACCCAGGTGCGGATGAAGCTGATCCTGGAGATCCGCGCCCTGCTCAAGCAGCAGGGGATCGGCGCCATCTTCGTCAGCCACAGCAAGGAGGAGGCGTTCGCCTTCGCCGATCGGCTGGCGCTGTTTCGCGCCGGTCACATCGAGCAGGTGGGCCAGCCTGAGCAGCTCTATCGCCGCCCGCAAAACCGCTTCGTGGCGGAGTTTCTCGGCGGGGTCAACTATCTGGCTGCCGAGGTGGTGGACAGCTACTGCGTGCAGACGGCGCTCGGGGTCATTTGTGGCAGCGAGCCTCATGGCCGGGCGGTGGGCGAGCAGTTGCAGCTGATGCTCAGACCCCAGCAGCTGCTGCTGGAGAGCGCCGCAGATGGCGAGCTCAAGGTGGTGGAGCAGCAGTTCCTCGGCCACCACTGCCGGGTGCTGTTCGAGTGTGGAGATCTGCAGCTGGAGGCGAGCATTGGCGAGCCCCTTGATGGGATGCGGGCACGGATCAAGGTTGCCCCCCATGGGTTGGTGTTGTTTGACCCTTTGCCCTGAACGCGTGATATCGTCGTGAAATCAAAGAACTGGATCCACTCTGGTTTATAATCGCGCAACGCAAATAGCCCGTAACGCTAACGCCTACTCAGGGGAGAGATATATGAAAGCCCAAGCCGGGATCTGCGCAGAGCCGAATCTGCACGCCCTCTATCTGATGTTCAATCGTACCGGCGATGCCGCCGAACTGGTCGGCCGTCTGGCCAAACTGCCCGCCCTGTGGCAGGCGGTCGCCGCCGATTTCCCCGATGCCGGTTTCAGCGGTCTGGTTGCCGTTGGCGCCGATGCCTGGGATGGTCTCTACCCTGCCGCCCGTCCGCCCCAGTTCCGCAGCTTTATGGCGCAATCCGCCAACGGTCAGGAGGCCCCCAACACCCCGTTTGATCTCTTTATTCAGCTGCGCGCCGATCGGGTGGATGTGCTGCACCACGCCGGTCACCGCGTGATGGCACTGCTGGCCGGACTGGTAGAGCTGGCCGAAGAGGTGCGCGGTTTCCGCAATCTGGATTGCCGTGACCTGACCGGTTTCGTCGATGGCACCGAGAACCCGCAGGATGAACACCGTGCCGAAGTGGCGCTGCTGGCTGATGGCGAGTTTGCCGGTGGCTCCTACATTCACGTTCAGCGCTGGGTACACGCCATGAGCGACTGGGAGAAGCTGGCGCAAAAAGAGCAGGAAGACATTATCGGTCGCACCAAGCCCGACAACATCGAGTATGAGTCTGCCGCCAAACCGCTGACCGCCCACATCAAGCGGGTCAACCTCAAGACGCCGAAAGGGGAGTCCATGGAGATCCTGCGCCAGAGCATGCCCTGGGGCACCATGACCGAGCAGGGGCTCTACTTCATCTCCTGCTGCCGCACTCCGCAGCACTTCAACGCCATGCTGGCCAGCATGTACAAGGGGGAGGGCAGCCACTTTGACCACCTGCTGCGCTTCACCAAGGCCGTGACCGGCGCGGCTTTCTTCGCTCCATCTGAAAGTTTTTTGATGGCGCAGGGTAAATAAGCCCGACTGACGAAGACTCAGAAAACAAAAATCCCGGCCTTGGCCGGGATTTTTCGTTCTGGCGTGACCGCTATGACGCGGTAGCGGCCATTACGGCGTCTGTTCGAACAACTCGAGGGCGGAGAGGTAGAGCTCTTCGATATCGGTGTCGCTGGTCGGGGTGATGAAGATGGTGTCATCACCGGCGATGGTACCGAGGATCCCCTCTGCCTTGCCGAGGGAGTCGAGCAGGCGGGCGATCAGCTGGGCTGCGCCCGGGCTGGTGTGGATCACCACCAGTGCGCCGTTGTGATCGACGTCCAGTACCAGATTCTTGAGCGGGCTGGAGGTGGTGGGCACGCCCAGTTCCACCGGCAGGCAGTAGACCATCTCCATCTTGGCATTGCGAGTGCGAACGGCGCCGAAGCGGCTCAGCATGCGCGATACCTTGGACTGGTTGATGTTCTCGAAGCCCAGCTCTTGCAGGGCGGTGACGATTTCTGCCTGGGAGCCAAAGCGCTCTTCTTTCAGCAAGGCTTTAAAGGCCTTGGCCAGTTTTTCTTGCTTGTCGTTGTGTTTCATCTTGGTCTCACGAATGAGGAGGTGTGGCGGCCTGTGCGATACAGGCGGCAGATACGAACAGCGGGGCCATTTTGCATTCATATGCCGTTTTTTGCAAGGAAGCGGCGCTTGTTCTGCATATTGATTCAAAAATGGCTTGCATCAACCTTTATTAGGGATAGAATCGGGATGAAATTTTGAAAACTTATTCAATTGGGCTGTATGGGTATTGAATTAATAGGTATCGAGAAGTCCTGGCACAAGGTGCCGGTTCTGCAACAGGTCAGCTTTCGGACATCTCCCGGTGAAACCTTGGTGTTGCTGGGCCCGAGCGGTGCTGGCAAGAGTTCCCTGCTACGGATGATGAACCTGCTGGATACCCCGGATGCGGGTGTTCTGCGGATTGGTGAAAGTGAATTTTCTTTCCCGAACTCCCTCTCTGCTGCCGAATTCAACCGCCAGTCCCAACTGCTGCGTCGCAAGGTGGGGATGGTGTTCCAGCAGTACAATCTCTGGCCACATCTCACTGTGATGGAGAATCTGATTGAAGCGCCGGTCAAGGTGCTCGGCATGAGCAAGGAGGCCGCCATCGAGAAGGGGGCCTACCTGCTGGCCCAGCTGCAACTGGCCGACAAGCGCGATGCCTGGCCTGCCCGTCTCTCTGGCGGCCAGCAGCAGCGGGTGGCCATTGCCCGTACCCTGATGATGGACCCGGAAGTGCTGCTGTTTGACGAGCCGACAGCTGCCCTCGATCCCGAGATCACCAAGGAGGTGGCCGAGATCATCCGCAACCTGAGCCAGACCGGCATTACCCAGGTGGTGGTGACCCACGAGGTCGACTTTGCCCGCAAGGTGGCCAGTCAGGTGATTTATCTGGAGAAGGGGCGGATCATCGAATCCGGCACCGCTGCCATTTTCCAATCCCCGCAAACCAGCCGGTTTGCCGAATTCTTGATGCATTGATACTGAATCGATAAGGAAGCTGTCATGAAAAAGAGTCTGTTGTTGGTTGCTGCCATGGGCCTGTTGAGTACCTCCGTCATGGCCAAAGAGATCAAGTTCGCCACCGAGGCCACCTACGCACCGTTCGAATACCTGGATGACAAGAACGAGTTTCAGGGTTTTGACATCGATCTGGCCCGTGCCATCTGCGAGCAGGCCAAGCTGGAGTGCAGCTTCCACAACCAGGCCTTTGACAGCCTGATCCCCAGCCTGAAATTCCGTCGCTATGATGCCGCCATTGCCGCCATGGACGTAACCCCGGAGCGCTCCGCGCAGGTCGACTTCTCCGACATCTACTACGAGAACTCGGCAGTATTCGTCGCCAAGAAAGGGGCCTTCAAGGGGCCGGAAGAGATGGTCGACAAGACAGTCGGCGTGCAGAACGGTACCTCTCACCAGTCCTATCTGGTGGATAACTGGGTGAGCAAGGGTCTGCTGACCGTGCCGTACGCCAGCTACCAGAGCGCCTTCCTCGACATGATGAATGGCCGTACCGACGGTGTGTTTGCTGATACCGCTGTCGCAGCCGACTGGCTGAAGCAGCACAAGGAGTATGCGGTGGTGGGTGCACCGGTGACGGATGCCAAGTACTTCGGTACCGGCTTTGGCATCGCGGTCGCCAAGGGTAATCAGGAGCTGCTGACCCAGCTGAACAAGGGGCTGGCCGAGATCAAGGCCAACGGCACCTATCAGAAAATCTTCGACAAATACTTCGCGCAGTAAGCCATGTTGAGCCTGTTGTTGGATGCAGCCTGGATGACCCTCGGGCTGGCCTTGGCATCACTGGTCGGGGGCATGGTATTGGCACTGGCGTTCAGTGCCGCCGAGCTCAGCAAGCAGCGTGCATTGGTGTGGCCGGTGGCCACCCTGACCACGCTGATCCGTGGCCTGCCCGAGTTGCTGGTGGTGCTGTTCATCTACTTCGGCTCGACCCAGGTGTTGTTCCTCATCACTGGCGAGTATGTGGAGTTCAGCCCGTTTGCCTGTGGCGTGCTAGCGCTCTCCCTGCTGTTCGCCAGCTATGCGACCCAGACCCTGCGGGCGGCGCTCAATGCGGTGCCTTCAGGTCAACGGCTGGCGGCGCTGGCGCTGGGTTTGAGCAAGAGCCACATCTTTTTTCGCATCGTGTTGCCGCAGGCGTGGCGCCACGCCTTGCCGGGCCTCGGCAACCAGTGGCTGGTATTGCTGAAAGATACCGCGCTGGTGTCGCTTATCGGGGTGAACGAGATGATGCGTCAGGCCCAGATGGCCTCGGCCAGTACCTATGAGCCGTTCACCTGGTATGCCGCCGCGGCCCTCATCTATCTGGCTATCAGTCTGGTCAGCGAGTACGGCCTCGGGTTGGCTGCCCGCTACACCCGCCGCTACGGAGGCTAACTGATGCAAGAGTATCTCGTTACGTTGCTGGGCGGTCTGGTTACCACGCTGGAGCTGACCCTGTTCAGCCTGCTGCTGGGGATTGTGTTGGCAGCCCTGATGACCTGGGTGCTGGAGCTGCGCCTGCCGGTGGCGACCCAGCTGGTGCAGCTGTGGGTGCTGCTCTTTACCGGTACGCCGCTGCTCATTCAGATCTTCCTGATTTACTACGGGCCGGGCCAGTTCGAGTGGCTGAAAGCCAGCCCGCTCTGGCCGCTGCTCAAGCAGCCCTGGTTCTGCGCCGTGTTGGCGCTGGGTCTCAACACGGCGGCCTACTCCACCCGGTTGTTCAAGGGGGCGCTCGATGCCATCCCGGCCGGTGAAGTAGAGGCGTGTCGTGCGCTTGGCTTTAACGGCCGCCAGACCTTGTGGATGAAGGTGCGCCATGCCGCCCGCCATCTGGTGCCTGCCTACTCCAACGAGGTGATCCTGGTGCTCAAGGGGAGCTCCCTCGCCAGTACCATCACCATCATGGACATCATGGGGCTGGCGCAGGGGTTGAACGCCCAGACCTACGATACCCTGGCGGTGTTCGGGGTGGCTGGCGGGCTTTATCTGGCGATGAACGGATTGTTAACAATTGGTTTTCGCTGGTGTGAAAAACGGGCGCTGGCATTCCAATCCTGAGACCTTCAAATCTACCTCTTTATGGTAAGGGGAAGTGCAGAAAAACTGTGCTTCTCCTCCAACTTTTTGTATTTCCCTCCAATTTTTGCTCCCGCATGTTTCGTGGCTCACAGAACCCGTGACTGCAACTGTTATCAGATTGTTTTTTATGGGGGGATCCATTAAGGTTGGGCGCACAACAACAAACAACCTTAAACCTACGCTTAAACATGGAGTTGATCATGAAAGTTGCCGTTCTGGGTGCCGCTGGTGGCATCGGTCAAGCCCTCGCTCTGCTGTTGAAAAACCGTCTGCCGGCCGGCTCCGAGCTGAGCTTGTATGACATTGCCCCGGTTACCCCGGGTGTGGCCGTTGACCTCAGTCATATTCCTACCGACGTCGCCATCAAGGGCTTCTGCGGTGAAGATCCGACTCCTGCGCTGGTTGGGGCCGATGTGGTGCTGATCTCCGCCGGTGTGGCACGCAAGCCGGGGATGGATCGCTCCGACCTGTTCAATATCAACGCCGGTATCGTCAAGAATCTGGTCGAGAAGTGCGCGGCCACTTGCCCGAAAGCACTGATCGGCATCATCACCAACCCGGTCAACACCACTGTAGCCATCGCCGCCGAAGTGCTGAAGAAAGCCGGTGTCTATGACAAGCGTCGCCTGTTCGGTGTCACCACCCTGGACGTGATCCGCGCCGAGACCTTCGTGGCCGCTGCCAAAGGGTTGAACATCGACAAGGTACGCGTCAACGTGATCGGTGGTCACAGTGGCGTCACCATTCTGCCGCTGCTCTCCCAGATTGAAGGCGCTTCCTTCACCGCTGAAGAAGTGGCTGCCATGACCAAGCGCATCCAGAATGCCGGTACCGAAGTGGTTGAAGCCAAGGCCGGTGGCGGTTCTGCCACTCTCTCCATGGGTCAGGCGGCTTGCCGTTTCGGTCTCTCCCTCATCAAGGGTCTGCAGGGCGAAGCCAACGTTGTCGAGTGCGCCTACGTGGAAGGCAACGGCGAGCACGCCACCTTCTTCGCGCAGCCGGTACTGCTGGGCAAGAATGGCGTCGAAACCGTACTGGATTACGGTAAGCTGAGCGCCTTCGAGCAGGAAGCGATGGAAGGCATGCTGGCTACTCTGAAAGCCGATATCCAGCTGGGTGTCGATTTCGTCAAGTAAGCGGGTCAACCGTGCCAACAAGGGAGCTTCGGCTCCCTTTTGTATTGATGAGATCCGCCCGGCAGGCTAAGGGGATGGGGGTTGGTGCCGATAACAGAGTGCAGCAGGAGATCCTTATGATGAAACCCCTTACCCTTCTCGTTCTTGTCGGTGCATTCACCGCGCCCCTCTATGGTGCCGAGGCGGTATCGGCTGCCGTATCGAGCGATGCGCCTGCAGCAAGTGCATCGGCACCGACCACAAGCAGTGCTGCGGTGGCAACGGCGCCTGTCTCTGCTGCTACGCCAGCACCCTCTGAGGCCGTCCCCATCTTGCTTCCGGCCGAGCCGGTCACGCCCGCTGCCAGCAGTGGCGAGGGGGCCGCGCCGCTGCCAAAACCGGCGGAACCTGCTGCTGTGGTTGCGCCTCCCGCACCTCTGGCCGCTGGCGAGTTGCAGGCGGTGCCGCTCTATCGTCAGGACGAGCTTCTTAACTGGATTGAGCAGGGGCGCCACCTCACTCAGGTTAAACAGGATCGCTGTCAGCTGACTCAGGATATCGAAGCGCGCGCCTCGGTGATGAAGATCCCGGCCTATCAATTCCTCTGGGGGGATATGCTGGCGTGGGGGGTCTGTACCAAGTCCAACGCCGAGCTCGGGGTTCAATATATGTGGGAGGCGGCCAATCAGGGGTTGGCGCCGGCGCTGGAGCAGCTGGGTCGCTACTACTGGAAAGGAACTTTGGTGCAGAAGGATTTGGTGCGAGCCGAAACTCTGATGCGCGAGGCGGCCAGCCTCGGTTTTCTGCGGGCTCGCATCGAGTGGGTCGAGATGCTGTTGCAGGGGATGGGCAGTCCGCTCGATTATGAGGACGCCTATCGCTGGCTCCATGGCTCCGTCATCGGTGACAAGGCGCTGCACCAGAAGGCGGCGACTCTGCTCAACCGTCTTGGCAACCGGATGCCGGCCAACGTGGTGGCCCGCGCCAAGGCGATGCACTGATCCAAAAAAATGACCCACAGATCTGCACCTGTGGGTCCGGTTCCAGCCGCCGTGCCATGACAGGCCGGAACCTCCCTCTGTTATATGGCTGCCTGCGCCTCAGAGATCTTGGTGGGGGCCAAAAACTTCGTAATGGAGCTGCCCCGCTGGCACCCCAGCCGCCAGCAGCTGCCGCTTGATCTCCTGCATGAAGCCGACAGGGCCACAGAAGTAGTAGTGGGCCTGCGGCGTTATGCGCTCCTTCACGGCAGTCAGATCCATGGTGCCGGCCAGGTCGTAATCTTCACCCTGTACATCGCTGGCCTCCGGCTCCCGATACCAGACCCGGCTCAGCAAGTTGGGATGCTGGCGGGATTTTTGCTGAATATCCTCCCGGAAGGCGTGTACAGCGCCCTGTTCGCAGGCGTGCAGCCAGGTGATCTCGGCCTGATGAGTACTTTCCAGCAGCTGGTTGAGCATGCTCATCATCGGCGTCACGCCGACACCGGCTGAGAGCAGTACCACCGGGGTCTGGCTGTCGGCTTTCAGGTAGAAATCGCCGGTAGGGGGCATCACCTCGATCTTGTCACCCGCCTGCAGGTGATCGTGCAGCAGGTTGGAGACCTGACCCTGCGGCTCACGCTTGACGCTGATGCGGTAATCCTGCCCGTTGGGGGCATCGGAGAGGGAGTATTGGCGGATTTCCTGATATTCCAGCTCGGGGTGAACCAGCTTGATGCTGAGGTATTGGCCCGGTTTGAAGGTCAGTACCGGCTTGCCATCTTCCGGCGCCAGCAGGAAGGAGGTGATGAGGTCGCTATCGGCTCGCTTCTCCTTGATGATGAAGGTGCGGGTACCTTGCCAGCCGCCATCCTGATTGGCCTTCTCCTGATAGATCTCCTGCTCGCGGCCGATGAAGATGTCGGCCAGCACGCCATACGCCTTGCCCCATGCCTCCAGCACCTCGTCGGTGACCGCACTTCCGCCCAATTCTTTGAGCGTGGCCAAGAGATGACTACCTACAATGTGATATTGTTCCGGCTGGATCAGGAATCCGGTATGTTTGTGTGCAATCCGCTCGACCGCACCGGCGAGCGCTCCCAGATTGTCGATATTCTTTGCATACGCGGCGACTGCATTGAACAGGGCCAGCGGCTGGCCGCCACTGCGTTGGTGGGCCAGGTTGAAGATATCTTTCAGCTCCGGGTTATGGCTGAACATCCGCTGGTAGAAGTGCTGGGTGAGGGCAGGGCCTGCCGATTCGAGCAGCGGAATGGTGCTTTTGATGACGGCAACGGTGGTTTGATCTAGCATAGGGGCCTCGTTCTAATTGAACATATAAAATGTCATTTAATAAGTGGCATCCTAGATGTTTATTTGATTTGAATCAATACTCCACTTTTCGCATCGCGCTAATCAGGTTTTATGAGACTAACCAGTTATACAGATTTTGGATTGAGAGCCCTGCTCTATCTTGCCACCCTGCCGGAAGGGGAGTTGTCGAGCGTTGCCAAGGTATCGGCCCTGTATGGCGTTTCCCGCAACCACATGGTGAAGGTGGTCAATCAGCTGGTGAAGCTGGGCTATCTGCAATCCCAGCGTGGCAAGAATGGCGGTATTCGCATGGCTTGCGATCCCGCCACCATCAATATCGGGCAGGTGATCAGGGCGCTGGAAGGCAATCTGGACGGCATTGACTGCGGCTCGCCCGCTTGCCACATCGTCTCTGTCTGTCTGCTCAAGAGTGCGCTGAAAGAGGCGATGGATGCGTTTCTGGCGGTGATGGACAGCTATACGCTGCAAGACCTGCTGGCCAACCGTGACGAGCTACAGAGAGTGTTTGGCGAGCTGATCCCGACGCTGGTGCTGGAGCCGGATGACGAAGATGAACAGTGACGATGAGCAATAGAAAAGGGCTGCCACTGGCAGCCCTTTTTCAATCTTGCGGATCCGACTCCGCCCGGTACGATGCCGGCATGATCCGCGCCATCTTGACCATATTGTTCTCCACATCGAGGATCTCGATAGGATAACCGGCCAGCCGGATCCCGATGTTGGGCTGGGGGATCTCCTCCAGATATTCGAGGATCAGGCCGTTGAGGGTGCGCGGGCCGTCGATGGGCAGGTGCCAGTTCATCTCCTTGTTCAGCTCACGAATATTGGCTGAGCCTTCGACCAGATAAGAACCATCTGACTGGGGATGGATCTCGTCGCTCGGCGCTGGCGTCATGGAGGTGGTGAAGTCGCCCACGATCTCTTCCAGAATGTCGTCCAGAGTGATTAGCCCCTGAATGTCGCCGTATTCGTCGACGATCAGACCAATTCGCTCCTTGTTGCGCTGGAATTTGGCCAGCTGCACGTTGAGCGGCGTTCCTTCCGGAATGAAGTAGATCTCGTCCACTTCTCGCAACAGGCTCGATTTATTGAACTGGTCCCTGGCTACCAGCCGCAGGGCATCGCGCGCGTGCAAAAAGCCGACAACGTCATCGATATTGTCGCGATAGAGGAGGATCTTGGTGTGAGCGCAGTGGGCCAGCTGGCGCTGGATGCTCTTCCAGTCATCGTTGATGTCGATGGCGTAGATATCGCTGCGCGGCACCATGATGTCCTCGACCAGCATCTTGTCGAGATCCAGAATGCTCAGCAGCATCTCCTGATGACGCTGGGGGATCAGGTTACCCGCCTCATTGACTATGGTGCGCAGCTCCTCGGTGTTGAGGGAGTCATCCTTGTTGGGATTGATCTTCAGCATCTTGAGCAGGCCGCTGGTGATGCCGTTGATCAGCCAGACCAGCGGCGAGAGCGGCACCATCAACCCCTTGAGGATCCAGGAGGCGGGATAGGCGATCTTCTCCGGAAACATGGCGGCCAGGGTCTTGGGGGTCACTTCACCGAATACCAGTACCACCAGGGTCAGGCCGAAGGTGGCGATGGCGACCCCGAGATCACCAAACAGCCGGATACAGACGATAGTGGCGATGGCGGAGGCGAGGATATTGACCAGATTGTTGCCGATCAGGATCAGCCCCAGCAGGCGATCGGGGCGGGCGAGCAGTTGTTCGACGCGACGTGCGGCTTTATGTTTGGTCTGTGCCAGATGCCGCAGTTTGTAGCGGTTGATGGACATCAGGCCGGTTTCGGAACTGGAGAAAAAGGCGGAAAGAAGGATCAAGATAACGAGAACAATCAGTAATGTGCTCGTTGAGATGCTGTCCAAAAAGGGCTCCTGTTGGATGGTATGGCTAAAAGAGTATAAATGTCAGCTCAACAGCACTTCTTTGACGAAGCGGCTGCCAAAGTAGGCAAGAGTCAGGATGAAGCTGCCGATCAGACTGAGCGTGATGACTTTGCGGCCGCGCCAGCCATAGGTGTGATGACCCCACAGCAGCAACACGTAGACACACCATGCCAGGATGGAGAGCACTGCCTTGTGAGACTTGCCCTGGGCGAACATATCTTCGAGGAAGAAGAGGCCGGAGGCGATGGAGAGTGTCAGTAGCAGCACCCCTGCAGAGATCAACTGAAACAGCCTTTTTTCCACTGTCATCAGTGGCGGCATGGCTGGCAGGTTGCTGATTTTTCTCGATTTAAGCTGTTTGTCCAGACAGGCGAGCTGCAGCGCAAACAGACAGGCGATCATCAATACCGAGTAGGCCATCAGGGCGAGGCCGATGTGCAGCAACAGCTGGGGGTGGGCCTCCAGATGGGTTATGTAGCGACCCGGGATCAAGGCGCTGGCAGCCAGCAACAGGGCCGAGAAGCTGTAGACCACCGGCAGCAGGATCCAGCCGTTGAAGCGGCGGGTTACGCAAGTCATGAAGCAACTGATGATGAGGCTGACCAGCGAGGCAACGTTGAGCATGCTCAGGTTCTGGCCGTAACTCTGCAATACCTCTGAACCGAGGGCGCTGGCATGGGCGATCAGGGCCAATCCGATACAGGCAAACAGGGAGCGCTGTCCCACCGGCTTGGCGCTCAGTAACAGATGCAGGGAGGCGATGATGGCCAGCAGATAAAACGCCAGGGCCAGAACAGAGATTACGATCATAACCAGGTCGTTGTTGCACAAGCTTTTGAGGGTAAGAGGGGCAGTATACCTTGCACGAGAAGTGCTCGCCAGTTGTGCAACAGCCGATCTGCCCATATATAGGGAGAAGGTCCCTGCTGCTGCGGTGCGGCGAATAATCGTCCTCGCGCCCGCTCTGGGTTATAATGCCCCCAATTTATTACGCCAAGAACCGGAATCCGTCATGTTTGAGAATTTGACTGAACGACTCTCGCGCACCTTGCGCAATGTCAGTGGCCGTGGTCGCCTGACCGAAGACAATATCAAGGAAACCCTGCGCGAAGTCCGCATGGCGCTGCTCGAGGCGGATGTCGCCCTGCCGGTCGTGCGTGATTTCGTGGCGCGTGTCAAAGAGCGCGCAGTCGGGCAGGAAGTGGCCAAATCCCTTAGCCCGGGCCAGGCATTCATCAAGATTGTGCACGGTGAACTGGTCACCGTGATGGGGGAGGCCAACGAACAGCTCAACCTGGCTGCCCAGCCGCCTGCGATCATCCTGATGGCCGGTCTGCAGGGGGCCGGTAAGACCACCACAGTTGGCAAACTGGCCAAGCTGCTCAAAGAGCGCAGCAAGAAGAAGGTGCTGGTAGTCAGTGCCGACGTCTATCGTCCGGCGGCGATCAAACAGCTGGAAACCCTGGCCAATGACATCGGTGTCGACTTCTTCCCGAGCGATGCCAGCCAGAAGCCGGTCGATATCGCCACCGCCGCCATCGATCAGGCGCGCAAGAAATTCTATGACGTGGTGATCGTCGATACTGCCGGTCGTCTGCACGTTGATAGCGAGATGATGGCCGAGATCCAGGATCTGCATGCCACCATCAAGCCGGTCGAGACCCTGTTCGTGGTGGATGCCATGACCGGTCAGGATGCCGCCAACACCGCCAAGGCGTTCAACGAAGCGCTGCCGCTCACCGGTGTCATCCTTACCAAGGCGGACGGCGATGCCCGAGGTGGTGCTGCTCTGTCGGTACGTCACATCACCGGCAAACCGGTCAAGTTTATCGGTATGGGTGAAAAGACCGATGCGCTGGAGCCGTTCCACCCGGATCGTCTCGCCTCCCGTATCCTCGGTATGGGCGATGTGCTCTCTCTGATCGAGGAAGTCGAGCGCAACGTCGATAAAGAGAAAGCGGCCAAGCTGGCCAGCAAGGTCAAGAGTGGCAAAGGCTTCGATCTGGAAGATTTCCGCGAGCAGCTGGCCCAGATGCGCAACATGGGCGGAATGATGGGGATGCTCGACAAGCTGCCCGGCATGTCCGGGCTGCCGGATAACGTTAAAGATCAGATGGATGACAAGCTCACTGTGCGAATGGAGGCCATCATCAGCTCCATGACGCCCAAGGAGCGCGCCCACCCTGATCTCATCAAGGGTTCCCGCAAACGCCGTATCGCCGCAGGTTCCGGCATGCAGGTGCAGGATGTGAACAAGCTGCTCAAGCAGTTCACCGAGATGCAGCGCATGATGAAGAAAATGTCCGGCAAGGGCGGCATGCGCAAGATGATGAGCCAGATGAAGAACATGATGCCCCCCGGTTTCGGTGGCGGTCGCGGCCCGTTCTGATCCGGCCTGGGTGTTGATGGGGGTCTGCAGCGGCAGGCCCCTTTTCATTGCTGCTCTGCGCAAAAAATGGCTGGCTTGGTTGCAATTATTACGAATCCAAGTAGAATTACGCGGCTTATTTTAAGCTAGGGTCCGCGTGTTTGCGGGCCTTGTTCATTAGATGTTAATGAGGACGATATGGTAACCATTCGTTTACAACGTGGTGGCGCGAAAAAGCGTCCGTTCTACCAGGTAGTAGTTTCTGACAGCCGTTGCGCCCGTGACGGTCGCTTCATCGAGCGCGTTGGTTTCTTCAACCCGGTTGCTGCTGGTCAAGCTGAAAAGCTGAACCTGGACCTGGCTCGTATCGAGCATTGGGTTGCTACTGGTGCCGCTGTTTCTGACCGCGTTGCCAAGCTGATCAAAGACGCTAAAAAAGCTGCTTAATCAGCCCAACGGTAAGGAGTTAAGTTGGAAAAACCTGTAGTTCTGGGCACCCTGGGTACCGTTTATGGCATCAAGGGCTGGCTTAAAGTGAACTCCTTCACCGATGTTGCCGAAGCGATTTTCGATTACAACCCCTGGCTGATTAATCAGAACGGGGCGTGGCGTGAAATTCGGGTTTCATCCTGGAAACGTCACAACAAGGGTCTGATTTGCAAACTCGATGGTATCGATGTGCGCGAAGATGCCCTGGCATTGACCAATGTCGAGATTGGCGTACCCGCCGATCTGTTGCCTGCGTTGCCTGAAGGTGAGTTCTACTGGCGTGACCTGATTGGTTGCTCCGTGGTGACCACCAAGGGATACGACCTGGGTAAGGTGACCGAATTGATGGAAACCGGCTCCAACGATGTGTTGGTGGTTGAGGCCAATGTAAAAGATGCCTTTGGTGCAAAGGAGCGGTTGATTCCGTTCCTGGAAGAGCAGGTGATCAAGAATATTGATCTGACTGCTCGAACAATCGAAGTTGATTGGGATCCTGGTTTCTAGTTTCCCGCGCTAACACGGGTGCCGGAGGTTTCTTATGTGGATTGGGGTTATTAGCCTCTTCCCTGAAATGTTCCGAGCCATTACCGAGCACGGGGTAACGGGTCGGGCCGTCAAGAGTGGCCTGCTGCAGATTGAGTGCTGGAACCCCCGGGAGTTTACCCACGATAAACACCGTACGGTCGATGATCGTCCTTATGGTGGTGGGCCCGGCATGTTAATGATGGTTCAGCCGCTGCGTGACGCGATTCATGCAGCCAAGCAAGCGGCGGGAGACGGGGCGAAAGTCATCTATCTCTCTCCTCAGGGACGCAAGCTGACTCAAGCGGGCGTAACCGAGTTGGCGACGAATCAGAAACTGATTCTGGTAGCCGGTCGATACGAAGGTATCGATGAACGCGTGATACAAACCGAAGTCGACGAAGAGTGGTCTATCGGGGATTACGTGTTAAGTGGTGGCGAGTTGCCTGCCATGACCCTGATCGATGCGGTTTCGCGTCTGGTCCCTGGGGTTTTGGGTGATCAGGCCAGTGCCGAGCAAGACTCCTTTACGGATGGTTTGCTGGATCATCCCCACTACACTCGGCCGGAGGTGTTGGATGGATTGGCGGTGCCCGAGGCGCTGACAAGCGGCAATCACGAAGTGATTCGACGCTGGCGTCTCAAGCAGTCGCTCGGACGAACCTGGCAAAGAAGGCCGGAACTTATTAACAACCTAGCTCTGACTGACGAGCAAGAATCACTTCTTGCCGAGTATGTCCGCGAAGTGCGTGACAGCGTTAAGTAGAGTTTTCAGTTTATCCTAGGTAAGGAAAGACAATGAGCAAGATTATTCAGCAGCTTGAACAAGAGCAACTGCGTACCGACATCCCGGCTTTTGCCCAGGGCGACACTGTACGTGTTCAAGTTCGTGTTAAAGAAGGTGGTAAAGAGCGTCTGCAGGCTTTCGAAGGCATCGTTATTGCCAAGCGTAACCGCGGTCTGCACTCTGCTTTCACCGTTCGCAAGATCTCCAACGGCGAAGGTGTTGAGCGTGTATTCCAGACTCACTCTCCGCTGATCCACAGTGTAGAACTGAAGCGTCGTGGTGATGTTCGCCGCGCCAAACTGTACTACCTGCGCAACCTGTCCGGCAAAGCTGCTCGTATCAAAGAGAAGCTCAACTAATTCGATTCGAATTGGTGTCGGTATGTCGGCAAATAGCTCGACAGGTAGTGAAAAGGCTCGCCAATGGCGAGCCTTTTTTGTATCCGTCTATTGGCTATCTGGGAGCCGTTACTGGATGACCCGAACTACCGAGTTGTCTCGCCCGAAGGGGCCTGGCACATAGTCGTCCGCAGCCCAGTCATTCTCGTAGAGGGTTTCCCCTGCCGGTGTGATGAGCTGGTAGCAATATTCGAAGTACCCCGGGCCGTCGGTCGGCAGATTGAGGGTGGCTTTGAACTCGCCGCTCTTCATGCGTTTCAGCTCGACCGGTTGCCACTGGGTGAACTCGCCGATCAGCATCACCTGTTCCGCCCCTGCAGCCGCCTCTTTCTCTACGGCAAAGGTCACCTTGACCTCGGGCTTGGACTTCAAAAACTGTTTGATCAGTGGCATGACGCCTCCTTGTCTGTGAGTTAAAAATGGCTCCTGTCTATTTTTATACCACCATATGACAAAGATGTTGATAAGGCAGATCAAGTCGGCAAGGCAAAATAGCGTTGCAGCAAACTGTGGGTAAAGTCGATCTTGAGATAGAAGCCGCGGGGCAGGGTCATGATGGGTTGACCATCGCGGCCGATGGCGCGAGTCAGCGCCTTGTTGTTGGCCGCCTTGGGCCGCAGTTGCATCACCTGGCCGTGGCGCGCGCTGATCTGCTCCACTTCTCCCAGCACTATCATGTCCATCAGCTCCTCCCAGTCCTGACGCAGTAGCCGATCTTCCTCTTCATTCGGGCTCCACATCAGCGGCATGCCGACTCGCCGTTCGCCAACCGGGATCTCGCGACTGCCTTCCACCGGGATCCAGAGCACCCGGGAGAGCTTGTTGCGCACGTTGGACTCCTCCCAGCGCTGGCCGCTGACGCCGATCAGCGGGGCGACGCAGACGAAGGTGGTCTCCAGCGGTTTGCCTTGAGGATCCACGGGGATCGTCTTGAGTTCGATCCCCAGCTCCGGGAAGTCCTGCTCCGGCTTGCTCCCTGCGCTGGCCCCGAGTTGCAGCTCGATCAACTGACCGACCCACCCCTTGTCACGGCGCAGGTCTTTGGGCACTGCGACACCAGCCTCGGCGGCCAGCTGCGCCAGCGTGAAGCCGGCCATGGCATAGGCGCGGCTCAATAACTCCTGCTCGGATTGGGGATTGCTTGGCATAGTTGGCTCCATCTTGCTCGCCATATTCTAACAGGGGAGGATCCCGAGAAGGATCGCTGTTTTTATAACCGATCCTGAGTGGATAAGATCAAATGCAGAGAATTTGGGGGCTATCAGCTCATCATTATGATTTTAAAGGATTTTGTCTATTTTATCGAGTAGTGATCCTGGTCTGGTTTGACCTCTAAATAGTTGTCCAAGGGTTTGTGCATGATGTTACACACAGTTATCCACAGAAATCTTGGATAAGTGGATGAAAGTGGTTAGAGTCGCTGATATGTTACAAAAAATTGTGAATGCCACCCCATTTTTACAGGCTAAACGGGGTAGATATTGTGCCACTCCTGTGGATAATTTCGCCGCGGTGGATCTTTGAGCAGTTGAACTTGTTCACAATCCGGATCATGTATCTGACTCTTGGGGGAACATGGATCTAGATCCAGTTGTTTTATCTCAAGCTTATAAAAAATAATGATTTTTTATATTTTATGTCGCGTGGTGATACGGAGGGGCACTTTTCGCGTACAGTTTAAAAGTACTGTATATACCCGTTTGCTAACAGCTTTATGCACAGCCTGGGTGGGCAACTTGGGGTAGCGGATCCTTAGATTTGTTTATAAGTATGTTTGAAATTGAAAGTTATTCATGAAACAGGGGATTCACTCCTTGTTTGCTGCCACGGAGTGAATGTGGAACAATCTCCTTATAGATTCAGCCTTTATAAGGTGATCACGTGATTGATGGCGACGGATTTCGTCCCAATGTCGGTATCGTGATCTGTAACCGTGAAGGACAAGTGTTGTGGGCTAAACGCTATGGGCAGCACTCCTGGCAGTTTCCGCAGGGGGGGGTTGATGATGGTGAAACGCCAGAGCAGGCCATGTATCGAGAGCTGTATGAGGAGATTGGCCTCAAGCCCGAAGATGTGACCATCATGGCCACCAGTCGTAACTGGCTAAAGTACCGTTTACCCAAACGTCTTGTCCGCTGGGACAGTTCACCGGTCTGTATTGGCCAAAAACAAAAATGGTTCCTGTTACAGCTGAATTCGGGCAAGGAGTCGCGGATCCAGTTCGGCTGTCATGGCCATCCCGAATTTGACGACTGGCGTTGGGTCAGCTTCTGGTACCCAGTGCGTCAGGTCGTCTCGTTCAAGCGGGAGGTTTACCGCCGGGTCATGAAAGAGTTTGCCCCGCTGGCGATGCCAGTGCCGGCAGTGCAGGTCAACAAGAAGGATGGGCGACGCAATCGCGCCCGTTAAGGAGCACAGATTAGTTGTTAACGGAACTGAGACGTATCGTCGAGAGCATGGCCGAGGCCAATACCCTCGAGCAGGCCTTGCAGGCATTGGTGAGCCAGACCCGGCACGCCATGGCAGTGGACTGCTGCTCCGTCTATGTCTCGGAGCCCGAGGTGCGCCGCTATCGCTTGGCGGCTACCGACGGCTTGGCCCCGTCCGCAGTCGGCAAGGTGACTCTGCCCTACGAGCAGGGCATAGTCGGTCTGGTGGGTCAGCGGGAAGAGCTGATCAACTTGGCTGATGCCCCCGCGCATCCCAGTTTCAAATTCCTGCCCGATGTGGCCGAAGAGGCGTTCCGCTCCTTCCTCGGCGCTCCCATCATGCATCAGCGTCAGGTGGTCGGCATTCTGGTGGTGCAGCAGAAGGAGAGTCGCCGCTTCGATGAGGGGGAAGAGTCCTTCATGGTCACCCTGGCGGCCCAGCTGGCGGCGCGGATCGCCCAGGCGCAAGCCAAGGGGTGGTTGCAGAAGACCGACTGGAGCAAGCCGTTGCGCGGTATTGCCGGTGCCAGCGGCATCGCCATGGCCAAGGCCTGGGTGTGGCGGCCCCGCAAGGCGCTCTCGTCTATTACTCCGCGCAAGGATGAAGACCATGCCAGCCAGCTGGCGCGGCTGGAGCTGGCGGTTGAGGAGGTGCGGCACGACTTGGAGAGTCTGGCGCTGCGTTTTCGCGAGAGCTACAGCCAGGATTCGGTGGCGATCTTCGATATCTACCTCCATCTTCTGAACGATCCCGGCTATATCAAGCCCATTCGCAACAAGGTGAGCAAGGAGCACTGGACTGCGGTCTCGGCGGTCAAGCTGATCAGCGATCGCTTGATCGAGCAGTTCAAGGGGATGAAGGATCCCTACCTGCAGGAGCGCTCCACCGACGTGAAGGATATTGCCCAGCGGCTGATCAGCCGACTGGTGCAGAATGAACCGGAACATATCTCCATCGGCGAGCCGGTGGTGCTGGTTGCCGATGAGGTGACCGCCACCATTCTGGCAGAAGTACCTCGCGAGTATCTGACCGGGGTGGTCTCGCTCAAGGGGGGGACCAATTCCCACGCGGCTATTCTGGCCCGCGCCATGGGGGTCGCCGCCATCATGGGGGTCGATCTGCCGCTCGGCGACATCGGTGGTCGCATGCTGGTCGTCGATGGCTACAGTGGCGATCTCTTCATCGAGCCCAATCAGGTGATACTGACCGAGTATCGTCAGCTGCTGAGCGAAGAGCGGGCGCTCGATACCCTGGTGCGCAGCGTCGATAACCTGCCATCCGAGACGGCCGACGGCACCAAGGTCTCCCTGCTGCTCAACGCCGGTCTCAGCGCCGATACCGAGATCTCCCTCAATCAGCTGGCGGACGGGGTCGGTCTCTATCGCACCGAGATCCCCTTTATGCTGCAGGAGAGTTTCCCCTCCGAGTGGGAGCAGACTGCCCGCTATCGCGGCATTCTGGAGACCTACCGCAACCGGCCGGTCTGCATGCGGACGCTGGATGTGGGCGGCGACAAGCCGTTGCCCTATTTCCCCATCGTCGAGGAAAACCCCTTCCTTGGCTGGCGGGGGATCCGGATCACCCTGGATCACCCCGAACTGTTTCTGGTGCAGCTCAAGGCGATGCTAAGGGCTAGTGAAGGGCTGGACAATCTGGCCATCATGCTGCCGATGATCAGCAGCGTTAGCGAAATCAAAGCCTCCCGTCGTCTGCTGGATCAGGCGTGGCGAGAGGTGTCGGAAGAGGCGGCAAGCCGCGATGCGGTGATCCGCTACCCCAGCCTTGGGGTGATGATCGAGGTGCCCTCAGCCCTCTTTATTTTGCCGGAGATGGCGCCGCTCATCGACTTCTGGTCTGTGGGCAGTAACGACCTGACCCAGTACCTGCTGGCGGTGGATCGCAACAACTCCCGCGTTGCCAACATCTATGATGCCTTCCATCCTGCGGTGATCCGCGCCCTGCAACAGCTGGTTGATGCTTCCCATCGCTACCAGAAGCCGGTGTCGGTGTGTGGCGAGCTGGCCGGTGATCCGGTCGGTGTGCTGCTGCTGCTTGCTATGGGTTATCGCCGCTTCAGTATGAACACCCACAACATCGCCCGGATCAAGTACGTGCTGCGTCAATCCACCCTGAGCGAGTTGACCGAACTGATGGCCGATGGCCTCAAACATGACAACCCCCACGTACTGCGCGGCCTGTTTGCCCGCTATTTGGAGGAGCATGGTTTGGGCGGTTTACTGCGAGCCGGTCATAAATCGAAACAGAGTGATTGATAATCATGCCTTGTCCCTGCTGACGAATGATCGGAAAATGCGGCTTTTATTTTGACTGGGGCCGCATATGCAGCACGATGGATATTGGGTTTTCTCGCAGATTGATCCCGTAGCATTCAGTTTGGGACCACTATCGGTACGCTGGTATGGTCTCATGTACCTGTTCGGTTTCGCGTTTGCCATGTGGCTTGCCGGCCGTCGTGCAGATGCACCGAACAGCGGTTGGACCCGCAACGAGGTGTCGGATCTGCTGTTTTACGGCTTCCTCGGGGTGATCCTCGGTGGCCGTGTCGGTTACGTGCTGTTCTACAACTTCGATCTCTTCCTCGCGGATCCCACCTACCTGTTCAAGATCTGGACCGGCGGTATGTCGTTCCACGGTGGTCTGATCGGGGTGATCACCGCGATGATCTGGTTTGCCCACAAGACCAAGCGCCACTTCTTCACCGTGGCCGACTTTGTGGCACCGCTCATTCCGTTTGGTCTCGGCGTTGGCCGGATCGGCAACTTCCTCAACGGCGAGCTGTGGGGCCGGGTCACCGATGTGCCCTGGGCCATCATCTTCCCGGAGGCGGGTCCCGAGCCGCGTCATCCCTCCCAGCTCTACCAGTTCGCGCTGGAAGGGGTGGTGCTGTTCATCATCCTCAACCTGTTCTGGCGCAAGAATCCGCCGCGCGGTGCCATCTCCGGCATGTTCCTGCTGTTCTACGGCCTGTTCCGCTTCCTGGTGGAGTTTGTGCGCCAGCCGGACAGCCAGCTTGGTCTCTACTTCCAGGAGATCAGCATGGGCCAGATCCTCTCCACCCCGATGATTATCGCCGGTGCCCTGATGATTTGGGTTGCCTACAAGCGTCCGCAGTTGTTCGGTAATGCCGTGAAGGAGGCGAAATAATGCGAGCTTATCTCGACCTGATGCAGAAAATCCTCGATGAGGGCACCGTCAAGTCAGACCGTACCGGCACCGGTACTGTCTCCCTGTTCGGCCATCAGATGCGCTTCAATCTGGCGGAAGGTTTCCCGCTGGTGACCACCAAGAAGTGCCACCTGCGCTCCATCATTCACGAGCTGCTCTGGTTCCTTAATGGCGATACCAATACCGCTTATCTGAAGGAAAACGGCGTCAGCATCTGGGATGAGTGGGCCGACGAGAATGGCGATCTGGGGCCGGTTTACGGTGCTCAGTGGCGCTCCTGGCCTGCCGCTGACGGGTCAGTCATCGACCAGATCCAGAAGGCGGTGGATGACATCAAGCACAACCCGGATTCGCGCCGTATCATCGTATCCGCCTGGAACGTGGGCGAGCTGGACAAGATGGCGCTGGCTCCCTGCCACGCCTTCTTCCAGTTCTATGTGGCGGACGGCAAGCTCTCCTGCCAGCTCTACCAGCGCAGTTGTGATGTGTTCCTCGGCCTGCCGTTCAACATCGCCAGCTACGCCCTGCTGACCCACATGATGGCCCAGCAGTGCAATCTGGAAGTGGGTGACTTTGTCTGGACTGGCGGTGATGTGCATCTCTACTCCAACCACATGGAGCAGACTGCGCTGCAGCTCTCCCGCGAGCCGCGCCCGCTGCCGACCCTAGTGATCAAGCGCAAACCTGACTCCATCTTCGACTACAAGTTCGAGGATTTCGAGATCGAGGGTTATGACCCCCATCCCGGCATCAAGGCGCCCGTCGCCATCTGATAGCAAGGCGCCTCAGGGCGCCTTTTTTATGGAGTTAAATAATTGAAAATTCATTTTATTGATTAATAAGACGGTAGCCAGAGACGAGGAAAAACCTGCTTATAGCAGGTATGTTCTATTTTGCCTTCGGTTTTTTCGTTGTATTGAGCAGCAAGAAACGATTTTCCATTGGTTGTTGCAAGGGATAGACTCAAACCAAAGCAATACGGTGGAAAATTTAACCATGAGTGACGTAATCAAAAAGTTCCTGAAGCTGGAGGCCGCCTCCGGAATTATTCTGATCATGGCTGCCATGCTGGCAATGATTTTAGCCAATACCGCGCTGGCTGGCGGGTATCAGGCGTTTCTCGACACGCCGGTGCAGGTGCGCATCGCGGCTCTCGACATCAACAAGCCGCTGCTGCTCTGGATCAACGATGGCTTTATGGCGATCTTCTTCCTGCTGGTTGGCCTGGAAGTGAAGCGTGAAATGCTGGAGGGGGCGCTCTCCTCTCGGGTGCAAGCGACTTTTCCGGCTATTGCGGCGGTGGGCGGCATGCTGGCTCCGGCATTGATCTATGCCTTTTTCAACTACTCGGACGAAGTGGCGCGCGCTGGCTGGGCGATCCCGGCTGCGACCGACATCGCCTTTGCCCTCGGGGTGATGGCGCTGCTTGGCAAGCGGGTGCCGGTGAGCCTCAAGGTATTCCTGCTGGCGTTGGCCATCATGGATGACCTCGGCGTCATCATCATCATCGCGCTCTTCTATACCCAGCAGCTGTCGCTGGAGGCGCTGGCCATCGGTATTCTGGCAACCCTCACTCTGCTTTGGATGAATCGTCGTGGTGAGGACAGGATCAGCCTCTACATGCTGGTCGGTCTGGTGCTCTGGGTTGCGGTGCTCAAGTCTGGTGTCCATGCGACCCTGGCGGGTGTGGTGGTGGGCTTTATGGTTCCGCTTAACGGCAAGCGTTATGCCTCGCCGCTCAAGTATCTGGAGCACAAGTTGCACCCCTGGAGTGCCTATCTGATCCTGCCGCTGTTTGCCTTTGCCAACGCAGGGGTATCGCTGGAGGGGATTGGTCTCTCCTCCCTGCTGAGTCCGGTACCTATGGGGATCATGCTGGGGCTGTTTATCGGCAAGCCGCTCGGGGTGTTCACCATCAGCTGGCTGTCGGTCAAGCTGGGCATCGCCCAGTTGCCGCCCGGGGTCAACTTCAAGCAGATTTTTGCGGTCAGCATCCTCTGTGGCATCGGATTCACCATGTCGATGTTTATCGCGTCTCTCGCCTTCGAGCACGGTGGGCTGGATTACGGCAGCTACTCT
Organism: Aeromonas sp. R4-1; assembly: GCF_040908325.1. Classification (NCBI taxonomy): domain Bacteria; kingdom Pseudomonadati; phylum Pseudomonadota; class Gammaproteobacteria; order Aeromonadales; family Aeromonadaceae; genus Aeromonas; species Aeromonas sp. R4-1. The sequence goes on along the minus strand of NZ_JBFODM010000098.1, from coordinate 100,942 downwards.
CGCCTCGGGATCCTGGTGGGCTCCACCATGGCGGCGGTAGTCGGCTATCTGGCCTTGCGCATGGCCCTTCCCAAGGGTGAAGGGGAACAGAGTACGGAGGGACTATGAAGCTGCATACAGGGTTGTTGATGCTGTTGTTGAGCCCCGCGGCCTGGGCCGGCGGGCTGGAGGATTGCAAGCAGGACGCCACTTCGGCGAACTGCTCTGCCTATCTGAACGGAGTGGTAGACAGTGCCCTGCTGCTGGGGGACAAGCAGGCCAAGGCGCGCTTTGGCGAGACCTTCTCTGAGCGGGCGCTGAGCAGCCGGGCTGGCGAGATGGTAAAGCGTTCCAACAAGCGTTATTGCGCTGACCGGATGCCTGACAAGGCACGCCTCAAGGCCAGTCTGATGGAGCAGTTTGGCGCGAACAAGGTTGACTCGGTTAGCGACATGTATGACATTCTGGCGGTTGAACTCAGCTGCTACCGGAGTCCGCGTCAAGCGGGAACCCCATCGGATGTCACACCTTAACTACAACCATCTCTACTATTTCTGGATGACTCAGAAGAAGGGCTCCGTTACCCAGGCAGCGGAAGCCCTTTTTTTGACCCCGCAAACCGTCACCGGCCAGATCAAGCTGCTGGAGCAGCGCCTCGGTGGCAAGCTGCTCAAACGCAAGGGGCGCTCCCTTGAGGCGACCGAGCTGGGTCAACTGGTGTTTCGTTATGCCGACAAGATGTTCAGCCTCTCCTACGAGATGCTCGATATCGTCAACTACCGCAAGGAGAGCCAGATCCTGTTCGACGTCGGCATCGCCGATGCCCTCTCCAAGCGCCTTGCCAGTCGCGTGCTGCTCTCTGTCATCCCCAATGATGGTTCCATCCATCTGCGCTGTTTCGAATCAACCCACGAACTGCTGCTGGAGCAGCTGAGCGAGCACAAGCTCGATATGATCCTCTCCGACTGTCCGGTGGACTCCAGCCAACATGCGGGGCTGCTCTCCAAACGGCTGGGCGGCTGTGGCGTCAGCTTCTTCTGCAAGGCTCCGCTGCCTGAAAAGCCCTTTCCCGCCTGTCTGGAGGAGCGCAAGCTACTGATCCCCGGTCGCCGTACTGCCATGGGGCGTCAGCTGACCCAGTGGTTCGAGCAGCAGGGGGTTTCTCCCAGCATTCTTGGCGAGTTTGATGATGCCGCCTTGATGAAGGCGTTTGGCTTCTTCAATCAGGGCATCTTTATGGCTCCCACCATCTATCGGGAGGAGATCCTCGAGGGGGAGGGGGTGATGCTGATCGGGGAAACGCAGGATCTGATGGAGGAGTATTACGTCATCTTCGCCGAGCGGATGATCCAGCATCCGGCGGTGAAGCGGGTCTGCGAGAGCGATTTTACCTTTCTCTTTTCCGGCCAAGAGAACTTCTCCGCCATCCAGCCGGCTACCCTGTCGTTTTAAAACGGCCCGTCACCACGTATCATCGGCGATGAGTGGTAGAGGAGAGATGTGATGCAACTTGAAGAGATGGAAGCCAATGCGAGTAAAGCGGTGGCCTTGCTCAAGGCGCTGGCCAATGAGCGGCGGCTGTTTATTCTGTGCCAGTTGCTGGAGCGCGAACTGTCAGTGGGGGAGCTCAACGAGCGATTGGGATTGAGTCAGTCGGCCTTGTCACAGCACCTGGCGCTGTTGCGGCGGGATGAGCTGGTGACGACGCGCAAAGAGGCCCAGACGGTCTACTATTCGCTGCGCAGCCATGAGGTGCGTGAAATGATCAGTTTGCTGCATCGACTTTATTGCAGCGCAGATAAATAAAAAACCGGCACTAAGGCCGGTTTTTTCAGCTTTGATCAGCAGACGCTGATTAAGCCATAGCTTTGATCTGGGCAGACAGGCGGCTCTTGTGACGAGCAGCTTTGTTCTTGTGGATCAGGCCTTTGGTCGCCATACGATCCATGATCGGCTGAGCAACAGCGAAAGCGGCAGTCGCAGCAGCTTTGTCGCCAGAGGCGATAGCAGCAATGACTTTCTTCAGGTAGGTACGGGTCATGGAACGACGGCTGGCGTTGTGCTGACGGCGTTTTTCTGACTGAAGAGCGCGCTTCTTAGCAGATTTGATGTTAGCCAAGGTAAAACTCCTAAAACTGTCTTAGCGAGTGTATTGAAAAGGCCCGGAAATATGCCCTTCCAACCACATATTGTCAAATGATTTGTGCAAATAAACACCGCCTCCCGGTGGTGTGTCAGTAGGGAGACGGTTAAACTGTCGGCCGATTCTAGCAGCATTCTTTTCATTCTGACAGTTCCAGAGGCCTCGTCTTGAGTAAGAAATTGATCAAATCCGGCATGATAGTGTCCGGAATGACGCTGGCATCCCGCGTAATGGGCTTGGTTCGCGATGTAGTCATCGCAAATCTGCTCGGTGCCGGGGTGGCCGCCGACGTCTTCTTTTTTGCCAATCGCATTCCCAACTTTCTGCGTCGTCTGTTCGCCGAAGGTGCCTTCAACCAGGCCTTTGTTCCCGTGATGACGGAGTACAAGAAAAATGGCGACGAGGGGGAAGTGCGTGAATTGCTGGCGGCGGTGGCGGGCACGCTGGGGGGGATAGTGACTGTGGTCACCCTGCTCGGTGTGCTGGGGTCGGGTGTGCTGACCGCGCTGTTTGGCTGGGGCTGGTTCTGGGACTGGCTGCACGGCGGCCCTGCGGCCGAGAAGTTCGAGCTCGCCAGTCTGATGCTCAAGATCACCTTCCCTTACCTCTGGTTTATCACCTTTACCGCCATGGCGGGGGCCATCCTCAATACCTTCGGCCGCTTTGCGGTCTCGTCGTTTACGCCGGTGTTTCTCAACATCACCATGATTGCGGCGGCCTGGTGGATTGCGCCGCTGATGGACAAACCTGAGATCTCGCTGGCGATTGGTGTCTTTTTGGGCGGTTTGGTGCAGTTTTTGTTCCAGTACCCCTTTTTGCGCCAAATCAACATGCTGGTATGGCCCAAGTGGGGATGGAATCACCCTGGGGTGGTGAAGATCCGCACCCTGATGATCCCCGCCCTGTTCGGGGTATCGGTCAGCCAGATCAACCTGTTGGTCAATACCATGCTGGCTTCTTTCCTCGCGACTGGTGCCATCAGTTACCTCTACTACTCGGATCGTCTGCTGGAGTTCCCCCTCGGGCTGTTTGCGGTGGCCATCAGTACCGTGATCCTGCCTGCGCTGGCGAAAAAGCATGTAGATGCAGACCCTGCCGACTTCTCCCGCACCATGGATTGGGGGGTGCGGATGGTGATGCTGCTCGGCCTGCCCGCCATGATAGGCATTGCGGTGATGCGCGAGCCCATTTTGCGAGTGCTGTTCATGCGCGGCGAGTTCGGCCTGCATGAAGTGAGCATGTCGAGCGCGAGCCTGCTGGCCTCCACTACCGGTCTGCTCTCCCTGATGCTGATCAAGGTGCTGGCGCCCGGTTACTACGCCCGTCAGGACACCAAGACGCCGGTGCGGATCGGGGTGATGTCGATGATTGCCAACATGGTCTGCAACCTCATCTTCATCTACCCGCTCGGTTACGTGGGGTTGGCGCTCTCGACCGCCTGCTCGGGTACCCTGAATGCGGCTTTGCTGTTCAAAGGGTTGTACCAGCAGAGCGTCTATCGTCCCTCCCGTCATACCGGCGTGTTCTGCCTCAAGCTGCTGGTCGCCAGCGTGCTGATGGGAGGCGTGCTCGCCTACCTGTCGCCGGATCTGGCCCAGTGGGGGGCATGGAGCATGGGCAAGGCCAGTTTGCAGCTGACCATGCTGCTGTCGCTGGGGGCTGCGGTCTATGCCGTGGTGTTGCTGCTGCTGGGCATTCGGCCGCGTCACCTTAAATCGGGGCAGCAGTAGCCGTGATCCTGCGGCGCCATGGGGATAGTGCCTCATGGCGCCGCGGGGGGCGTGATGGGCCCGTATAGTTGAAATCAGGCTATGAGGGCTGACCATGTCTGCTGCCTGATATATAATCCGCCGATTTCCATGGCAGCAACGCACAAGGCACTGATGGAGCTTATTCGCGGCATTCACAATCTCAAGCCCCGTCACCGGGGATGTGTATTAACCATTGGCAACTTTGATGGGGTTCATCAGGGTCACCATGCGGTATTGGCACGTCTCAAGGAGAAAGCGGCCCAGCTGGGATTGCCCGCCTGCGTCATGCTGTTTGAACCGCAGCCGCTGGAGCTGTTTGCCGGCACGGCGGCGCCCGCCCGGCTGAGCCGGTTGCGGGAAAAGTACGAAGCGCTGCAGGGGCTGGATATCGATCGCATGCTCTGCGTGCGCTTCAGCCACCGCTTCGCCGAGCAGGCGGCTTCGACCTTCATCGAGCAGTTGCTGGTGGAGAAGCTCGGGGTGCGCTATCTGGTGGTTGGCGACGATTTTCGCTTCGGCAAGGGGCGGGAAGGGGACTTCCACCTGCTAGAGGAGGCGGGCCATCGCTTCGGCTTCGAGGTGATCAGTACCCAGAGCTTCCAGCTCGAACGGCAGCGGGTCAGCAGCACCTTGGTGCGTGAAGCACTTAAGGCGGGCCGGATGGCGGAGGTGGAGCTGATGCTTGGCCGCCCCTACACCATCAGCGGCCGGGTGGCCCACGGCGACAAGCTGGGGCGCACCATAGGTTTTCCCACCGCCAATCTGGCCCTCAAGCGTCAGGTGATCCCGGTCGGTGGCGTGTTTGCGGTGGAAGTGATATGTTCCGGCAAGACCTTCCCCGGTGTAGCCAATGTGGGTGTACGGCCAACCTTGAGCGGTACACAAGCCAGATTGGAAGTACATCTATTTGATTTTTCTGGTGATCTATATGGTCAGCAGGTCAAGGTGCTGCTTCGCCACAAGCTGCGCGAAGAGCAGAAGTTTGCCTCTTTCACTGCCTTGAAAGAGCAGATCGAACGAGATGCCCTGGCGGCCCGAGCCTGGTTCGGGCTGCCACAATTCAATTTACCCAGCACTCTTTTAGAAAAGAAGGGAACCCAGGACTGATGAGCGACTATAAACACACCCTGAATCTTCCGGAAACCGAGTTTCCGATGCGTGGCGATCTGGCCAAGCGCGAACCCAACATGCTGAAGCGTTGGTACGATCAGGATCTCTACGGCGCTATTCGCCGCGCCAAAGCGGGCAAGCCTTCTTTCATTCTGCATGATGGCCCCCCCTATGCGAACGGCAATATTCACATCGGTCACTCGGTCAACAAGATCCTCAAAGACATCATCATCAAGTCCAAGGGCCTCTCCGGTTTTGATTCCCCTTATGTGCCGGGTTGGGATTGCCACGGTCTGCCTATCGAACTGAAAGTGGAAGGCATGGTCGGCAAGCCGGGCGAGAAGGTTTCCGCTGCCGAATTCCGCGCCGAGTGCCGCAAATATGCCAAGACCCAGATCGAAGCGCAGAAGACCGACTTCATCCGTCTGGGTGTGCTGGGCGACTGGGAACACCCCTACCTGACCATGGATTTTGGCACCGAAGCCAACATCATCCGCTCCATGGCCAAGATCGTTGAAAACGGCCACTTGCACAAAGGCTCCAAGCCGGTGCACTGGTGTACCGATTGCGGCTCCGCGCTGGCTGAAGCCGAGGTTGAGTACTACGACAAGAACTCCCCCTCTATCGATGTGCGCTTCAAGGCTGTTGATGAGGCGACCGTTGCCGCCAAGTTTGACTGCGCCGAAGGCCACACCGGCAAGGGCCCGATCTCTGCGGTGATCTGGACCACCACTCCGTGGACCCTGCCAGCCAACCGCGCCATCGCCATGCACGCCGATCTGGATTACGCACTGGTGCAGGTTGAAGGTGAGCACCCCGAGCGTCTGATCCTGGCAGCCGAGCTGGTCAAAGACGTCATGGATCGCGCCGGTATCGAGAAGTTCCACAATCTGGGTTACGCCAAGGGCGCCGCGCTCGAGTTGCTGCGCTTCAACCACCCCTTCTACAGCTTCGATGTGCCTGTGGTACTGGGTGATCACGTCACCCTGGATGCCGGTACCGGCGCCGTACACACCGCCCCTGGCCACGGCCAGGAAGACTTTGTGGTCGGTCAGAAGTACGGTCTGGAAGTGGCCAACCCGGTTGGCAGCAATGGCGTTTACCTGCCTGATACCGAACTGTTTGCCGGCCAGCATGTGTTCAAGGCCAACGCCTCCGTGATCGAAGTGCTGACCGAGCGCGGCGCCCTGCTGCACCACAAGGTGTTCAACCACTCCTATCCGCACTGCTGGCGTCACAAGACCCCGATCATCTTCCGTGCCACCCCGCAGTGGTTCATCAGCATGGAGCAGAAGGGTCTGCGCAAGCGCGCGCTGGAAGAGATCGAGCGCATCGAGAAGGACGGCATTGCCCAGCAAGGCCAGAGCGGCTGGGTACCGGCTTGGGGTAAAAACCGCATTCAGGCGATGGTCGAGAACCGTCCTGACTGGTGTATCTCCCGTCAGCGCACCTGGGGTGTGCCCATCTCCCTGTTCGTCCACAAAGAGACCCAGGAACTGCATCCGGAATCCGTGCGCCTGATGCATGAAGTAGCCAAGCGGGTCGAGCAGTCCGGCATTCAGGCATGGTGGGATCTGGACAAGGCCGAGCTGCTGGGTGCCGATGCAGACATGTACGACAAGGTGCCTGACACCCTCGACGTCTGGTTTGACTCCGGTTCTACCCACGCTTCCGTGGTTGATGCCCGTCCCGAGTTCAACGGCAAGCCGGCCGACATGTATCTGGAAGGTTCTGACCAGCACCGTGGCTGGTTCATGTCCTCCCTGATGATCGGTGTGGCCATGAAAGACAAGGCTCCCTACAACCAGGTACTGACTCACGGCTTCACTGTGGATGGTCAGGGTCGCAAGATGTCCAAGTCCATCGGCAACGTGGTCAGCCCGCAAGACGTAATGAACAAGCTGGGTGCCGACATCCTGCGTCTGTGGGTAGCGAGCACTGACTACACCGGCGAGATGACTGTCTCCGACGAGATCCTCAAGCGCTCTGCCGACGCTTATCGTCGTATTCGCAATACTGCCCGCTTCCTGCTGGCCAACCTGAACGGCTTCAATCCGGCGACCGACATGGTGGCGCCTGCCGACATGGTGGTGGTGGATCGCTGGGCTGTCGGTCGTGCCAAAGCGGTACAGGCCGAGATCATGGCGGCATTCGATGAGTACAACTTCCACGGTGTAACCCAGAAGCTGATGCAGTTCTGCTCCATCGAGATGGGCTCCTTCTATCTGGACGTCATCAAGGATCGCCAGTACACCGCCAAGGCTGACAGCCTGGCCCGTCGCTCCTGCCAGACTGCTCTGTATCACATTGCAGAAGCTATGGTGCGCTGGATGGCGCCGATCATGAGCTTCACCGCTGATGAAATCTGGGCACTGCTGCCGGGTGAGCGCGGCGAGTTCGTGTTCACCGAAGAGTGGTACGACGGCCTGTTCGGTCTGGAATCGGGTGAATCCCTCAACGACGATTTCTGGGCCGAGATCCTCACCGTGCGTGGTGAAGTGAACAAGGCGCTGGAAGTGGCCCGTGGCGAGAAGCGTATCGGCGGTTCCCTGCAGGCCGAACTGACCCTGTTCGCCAAGCCGGAGCTGGCTGCACGCCTGAATGCCCTGGCCGATGAGCTGCGCTTCGTGCTGCTCACCTCCAAAGCCAAGGTTGTTGAGGCTGACACTGCGCCGGAAGGCTCTGTGGCGACCGAGCGTGATGACCTGTGGCTGAGCGTGGCCCAGTCTGCTGCCGCCAAGTGCGACCGCTGCTGGCACCATGTAGAAGATGTGGGCACCATCGCGGGTCACGAAGAGATCTGTGGTCGCTGTGTGACCAACGTTGAGGGTGACGGCGAAACTCGTCAATTTGCCTGATGAACATGACTCAACATAAAAGCGGCCTGCGTTGGCTGTGGCTGGCAGTGCTGGCCTTTGTACTGGACCAGGCGAGCAAGCTCGCCGTGGTCAAGTTGCTGCCATTTGGTTACCCGGGGGTGGAGATCACCCCCTTCTTCAATCTGGTTCACGTCTACAACAAGGGCGCCGCATTCAGCTTTCTGGCTGATCAGGGGGGCTGGCAGCGCTGGTTCTTCGCGGTGCTGGCTTTTGCCATCTGTGGATTGCTGATCCACTGGCTGCGCAAGCAGTCGGTGACCCAGCGTTGGAGCGGTATCGCCTATTCACTCATCATCGGCGGCGCCCTTGGCAACGTCTTTGATCGACTGGTGTTGGGCCATGTGGTCGATTTCCTCGACTTCTACTGGCAGCGTGCGCACTGGCCGGCATTCAATCTGGCCGACAGCTTTATCTTTATCGGGGCCGCCATGATCGTGCTGGACGGTTTCCGTGGTGAGAAAAAGGAGCAGGCATGAGCCAGCAGATCACCGCTAACAGCAGCGTGCTGTTCCACTTCTCCATCAAGCTGGAAGATGGCTCGGTTGCCGACAGCACGGCGCTGCACGGCAAACCTGCCCGCCTGCGGATGGGCGATGGCAGCCTGACCCCCACCTTCGAGCAGTGTCTGCTGGGCCTGTGCGAAGGGGAGAGCAAGAGTTTTACTCTGGCGCCGGAAGAGGCCTTTGGTCTCTCCAATCCCGACAACATCTACCATCTCGACCGTGCCAAATTTGGCGCCGATGTGGAGCCAAAAGTCGGCACTATCATCCTGTTCGATCAGCCCAATGGCAGCGAGCTGCCGGGCATTATCCGGGCGGTAGCCGGGATGTCGGTCACGGTCGATTTCAACCACCCGCTGGCCGGTCATACCGTCACCTTCGAGATGGAGATCCTGGGCGTTGATGATGAGGAGAAGGTGCATTAATGGATATTCTGCTCGCTAACCCTCGCGGTTTTTGCGCCGGTGTCGATCGCGCCATCAGTATTGTCGAGAGCGCGCTGGAGAAGTTTGGTGCCCCCATCTATGTCCGCCACGAAGTGGTGCATAACCGGTATGTGGTGAACAAGCTGAAAGAGGCTGGAGCAGTCTTCGTCGAGGAGCTGGACGAGGTGCCGGACGACAGCATCGTCATCTTTTCTGCTCACGGTGTGGCCAAGACAGTGCGCGAGATGGCCAAGTCCCGCGCCCTCAAAGTATTCGATGCCACCTGCCCGCTGGTGACCAAGGTGCATATGGAGGTGCATCGTGCCAGCCGCAAGGGCTCAGAAGCCGTGCTCATCGGCCACGCCGGTCACCCCGAGGTGATCGGGACCATGGGGCAGTACGAGAATCGCGAAGGCGGTATGTATCTGGTGGAGACACCGGAAGATGTGGCCAAGCTCAAGGTGAAGAATCCGGATGATCTCTGTTTTGTCACCCAGACCACCCTGAGCGTGGACGAGACCTCTGATGTTATCGATGCGCTGCGCAAGCACTTCCCCAAGATCCAGGGGCCGCGCAAGGATGATATCTGCTACGCCACCCAGAACCGTCAGGATGCGGTGCGGGAGATGGCGGGGCTGGTGGACGCCATGCTGGTAGTGGGGTCTCGCAACTCCTCCAACTCCAACCGGCTGCGCGAGCTGGCCGAGAAGGTGGGCGCCAGAGCCTATCTTATCGACGATGCGTCGATGATCGAGGCGAGCTGGCTGGAAGGGGTGAAGGCGATCGGCGTCACTGCCGGTGCATCCGCCCCCGAGGTGCTGGTGCAAAATGTGATTGCCCGCCTGCGGGAGCTGGGTGGCAAGATGGTGGCCGAGCACCCGGGTCGCAAAGAGAATGTGGTGTTCGAGGTACCGCCCGAGCTGCGCATCATCTGACGCGTCTCATCCTCGCCGGATGACCATGTATTGCCAAAGCCACCTCGTTGAGGTGGCTTTTTTGGTCCCAACGAGTCCTTTGTGCATGTTCGCAACCAGATCGCAGCAAAAATTGATGATGTAGCTCGAACTTTTGCATTGCCGGGATTGAAACCCCAAGTGCCCGGCATAGACTGCCAGCAAGCCCTTATTCTGGCTTAGCACACATGGAGTGTGTCTGTCCTCCTGGAATAAATCAGAGCGAAACAGGATGTTTTTGCGTTCAGGTTTTAGCCTTATCGAGCTTATGGTCACCATAGCGCTCGTCTCTTTGTTACTCACGTTGGGGGTTCCTTCCTTCAACGCTTTGCTGCGCACTATTTCTCTCAATACTCAGGCTAACAACTTTGTTGCGGCCATCAACCTTGCCCGCTCAGAAGCCATTCGCCGCAACACGGTAGTGACCCTCTCCGCCTCTGCCGATAACCTGACCCAGCATCACTGGGAGGCTGGCTGGCAGATCTGGGTCGATGGCAACGGTAACGGCATACTGGATAATGGTGAGTTGTTGCGAGGCTTTCCCGACATGGGGGGCGGGGTATTGAGCAGCAATACCTCCCTGCTGCGTTTTAATAGCGAGGGTTTTCTTGATGGCCGCACTCCGTTGGCACGGGTATTTTCCCTGCGTCCTGATGAGTGTCGGAATGAGCCCTCCCGTGATATCAACATCACAGTGGCTGGTCGCCCTTCCATTACCGAGGCTAGCTGCCCATGATGCGAGAACGGGGTTTGTCACTGCTTGAAATCATGATCTCGGTACTGGTGCTCTCCATCGGTATTCTGGGCATGGCGACTCTGCAACTGCAGGCTCTCAAGAGTAACCAGTCGGCGCTGACGCGTACCGAGGCGACCCAGTATGCATACATGATCAACGACATGATGCGGGCTAATCGCAGCGCGGCTCTGAACGGGCAATACAATATCGACTTGGGCGAAACTGTCTCGGGTAGCTCTATGGCGGTTCAGGATCTGCAACACTGGAAGCGGGTCGTAGCCGAGCTACCAGGTGGCGATGGCGCCGTATCGGTCAGTGCCGGAAGGGCCACCATCACTATTCAGTGGGATAGCAGTCGGCTGTCGACTGATCCTGCGTCGCGCAGCATGATCCTGAGGACGGACCTATGAGCAGGAGCGGTTTGCCGCTACACCAGCACGGGATCGGCTTGGTCGAGGTGATGATCGCCTTGGTGCTCTCGCTGATAACGGTGGGGGTCATGATTCAGGTGTTTCTCGGCAATCACAAAACCTATCTCACTGGCGAGGCCATTGCCCGGGTGCGGGAAGATAGCGGATTTGCCACCAATCTGCTGCAAAAAGAGCTGCGTATGGTGGGCTATCAGGGGTGTCTCAGCAAACAGGGGGTCAATATCACCAATACCCTCAATAACAGTACGGCACTGCCCTACAACTTCACCACCTTTTTGCGTGGTTACGACAATGTGACGTCCACTTTGCCAGCCGAGCTGTCTGCTCTGTTCAGCGGTTCCGAGCCCAGACCCATGCCGGGTAGCGATATCCTGTTGGTTCAGGGGCCGGTTGGGGTTGGGGTTCCGCTCAGTCGTGATAATCATAACAGTGCCGCCCAGCTGTTTGTGCAGCAGCTATCCAGCAAGGCCGACTATTGTGGTTCCGGCGCACAGGGTTATAGCGATCTGTGCGAGGGAGATATCGTCATGGTCTCCGACTGTCAGAAGGCCAGAATATTTCAGGTCACCAAAGTACAGGGTGTGGCAGGGGGGCGTGAGGTCAATATCGTCCACTCCAATGACAACAAATATACGCCAGGCAATGCCAGCAGTTCCTGGGGGGGGGCCAGCAGCCCACCCGAGGAGCGGTTTGGTCTTGGCTCGGTCGTGAACAGGGTGGAAACCCGTCTCTACTATATCGCCCGCCCCTCAGCCAGCAGCCCCTATGCGCTTTATCGCAAGAACGGGGTGGCTGCAGGTATGCCCCTTATCGAAGGGGTGGCCAATATGCAACTTACATTCGGCGAGGATCAGAACCGGGATCGGGCGGCAGATCGCTATGTGAGCGCCGCCAGCAATCCAAACTGGAACAATGTACTGGGGATTGGAGTACAGCTTCTTATGCGCAGTAACCAAGGCAATGTGGTGTCGTCTCCGCAGGCCCTTAGCTTTGCCGGAGCCACCTTCCGGGCGACCGATCGCAACTGGTACTGGGTCGCCGAAACCACAGTTGCGCTGCGCAATCGGCTACCTTGAGGAGCCCAGTCATGATGGATCGACAGCAGGGGATGGCGCTGGTGATCAGCCTGATTTTTCTGGTCATGGTGAGCCTGCTGGGTATGGCCAGCATGCGTGGGGCGCAGTTGCAAGAGAAGATGGCGGGTAACCAGAAAGAGGCACTGCAGGCATTGCAGGCGGCAGAAGCGGGCCTGCGCGCTGCCGAGCGCTATATCGAGGCTGGCAACTCGGGTCCCTATGACAACAGCGCGGGCCTGTATGAATTTATCGACACCGCGGTGGATCCTGCCTCCCCTTCGACCGCCTGGCGTACCTATACCAACAGTGGTCTGGCGGGGCGCGCTCCCGAATACTTTATCGAACGGTTGCCCTATACCCAGGGGGGGAGCGAGGATCTGGCAGTCGATGAGCCCATCAGTGAGCGTCGTCTATATCGTATTACTGCAAGGGGATTTGGTCTCTCTGACGAGAGCCGGGTGCTGTTGCAATCGACCTATAGTCGCTAGGAGGCGGTGTATGGGCAAACTTGGTTTTGGCCTTTCAGTGATGCTCTGCTGTGCTTCGGCACAGGCGGCGCTCGATATTGCCCAGGTTCCCCTCTATCTCGGCACCCGGGCCGATCCCAATATCATGTTTACCCTGGATGATTCAGGCTCGATGCATTTCGAGTTGATGCCGGAGGGGTTGATCGAGAACAGCGCTCGCTACGTCTACCCCAGAGCCGACAATGTCTATGGCAGCGAGGATTATGACAACCGGACCGTGACCTTCACCAGCAATAACGACCGCAATGCCTATACCCGCTCAAGCAACAACAACAAACTCTACTACAACCCGCAGCTGACCTATCGTCCCTGGGCCAATGCGGATGGCTCCTTGATGGCAAATGCCAAAGTGACCTGTGCCCCTCACAACCCTATGAAGACGGCGGCCGGTTGTCGCAACCTGACTGAAACCAATCGAGCATGGTGGGCCATCTATTACACTGAGTTTTCTCCTTATTATTACAACCAAGACGAGAGTTTCTGGCCGGCTGTCTATTTTGACTACAAGGGAAGTGGCAATGTATTCAACGCCAAGAACTATACCCGGGTGGTGATAAACAAAGCGGTGGCCACCGTCTATGACGGTCGCCCCAATCGCAGTGATTGTAAGAGCGCCCCCGTTTGTACCTATGACGAGGAGATCCAGAACTTTGCCAACTGGTATACCTACTACCGCTCCCGGATCCTAGCGGCTCGTGCCGGGGTCGGCCGTGCCTTTGCCAGCCAAGGGCAGGCCCTGCGGGTGGGGTTTGCCACCATCAACGCTAGCGGCAGTGTGATCCGCGGGGTGGCGCCTTTCTCCGGAACCGATCGCAGCGCCTTTTTCAGCGACCTTTACAGCCGCGATATTCCGGCCGCCGGCACGCCGCTGCGCACCAGTCTGAAGGACGTGGGGGAGTACTTCTCCCGCACCGACAAAAACGGCCCCTGGGCGGCCAGTGCCGGCAGCACCTTGCCCCACCTCACCTGCCGGCAGAGCTACAACATCCTGATGACTGATGGCTACTGGAACGGAAATTCTCCCTGGGTCGGCGATCAGGACAAAGATAGCATCGAGAATACGCTGGCCGATGTGGCCTACCAGTACTGGAAGACCGATCTGCGCCCCGATCTCGCCAACAAGGTGCCGACCAGCACGGCGGATCCGGCCAATTGGCAGCATCTGGTCAACTTTACCGTCGGACTCGGCGTCAACGGTTCCCTTAATCCTGCCAACGGTATCCCGAGCCGTTGGCCCAATCCCCATGATCCGGATGACAAGGAGTACAAGAATGCGACCTACATTCCGGAGTACAAGATTGATGACCTGTGGCACGCGGCACTCAACAGCAAGGGCAGTTTTTTCAGCGCGGGTGACCCCGACATCTTTGCCGCAGCTCTGAGCAGTACCCTTGCCCAGATCGCAGCGCGCAACAGCTCCGCCAGCTCGGTAACCGCCAACGCAACCCGGCTGGACAGCAATACCCACATCTACCAAGCCCGCTACAACAGCGGCGACTGGTCGGGGCAACTGGTCTCGATCCCGCTGAACAGCGATGGCACCCTTGGGGAGATCGCTTGGGATGCCGCTACCTTGATCCCCGAGCCTTCGGCACGCAATATCTTCACCCGGCAAGATGGTGTCGGCATCCCCTTTCGTTGGGATACGCTGAATGTGACCAACCGGGCTCTATTCAATGTCGCTGGTGACAACCAGGGAGAAAGCCGTGTCGCCTATCTGCGCGGTGATCGCAGTGGTGAGCAGCGTAATGGTGGTGCGTTTCGTAATCGTAGTGATCTGCTCGGCGACATCATCAATTCTGATCCCGTCTACGTGGGCAAGCGTGATTACGGTTACAGCAGTGCAGCCGGTCTGACCCAGACCGAGCGGGAGGGTTACCAAGCTTTTCTAAGCTCGACGGCGATTACCCGGCGCCCACCCATGCTCTATGTCGGTGCCAATGACGGTATGCTGCACGGATTTCGAGTCGCCGACGGTGTCGAGCGACTGGCCTATATCCCGTCCAGCCTGCTGGGCGAGCTGAATCAGTTGACCAGACCGAATTACAGCCATCGCTACTATGTGGATGGGACGCCCAGGGTAGGCGATGCCTATCTGGGCAGTCGCTGGAAGAGCATCTTGCTGGGATCCACCGGTGCCGGTGGCAAGGCGGTATTTGCCATCGATGTGACGGCCCCGGATAACTTCACCGCCGACAAGATGCTGTGGGAGTTCACCGATAGCGAAATGGGGGTTGCACTGGCGGCACCCACTCTGGTGCGGGTCAAAGCCGACAACAAATGGGTTGCTCTGGTTGCGAATGGTTACAACAGCACCAGTCAGACTGCGAGGCTGTTTGTACTGGATCTGGCGACTGGCGCCATCATCAAAGAGATTGATACCGAGGTAGGGTCTTCCAGCGAGCCCAATGGTCTATCTTCCCCCTTGCCGGTAGATCAAGACGGGGACAGGGTTGTCGACTATGTCTATGCCGGTGACCTGCACGGCAATCTGTGGAAATTCGATCTGACTGACAAAAACAGTGCCCAGTGGGGAAGTGCTTTGAAAACGGGCAACAAGCCCAAGCCGCTGTTCCAGGCCTGTAATGGCAGCTGCAGTGCCGGTACGCGTCAGCCGATCACCATGCGTCCTTTAGCTATTCGGCACCCTAAAGGGGGGGTTATGGTGATGATGGGGACTGGCAGTTATTTTACCAATGATGACAAACTGGTTCCCGCTACGCCTAGGCTGGAAGCGGTGTACGGTATCTGGGATACGGGGGCTACCGTGCTCAGTAGCCAGCTGTTGCAGCAGAGCATCACCCATGAGTTTGTGGCCAACGGCACCACTATCAAGTTCAATGTGAGGGTGGTCTCCAACCGGAATGTCAATTACACCAGCCAAAAGGGTTGGTATCTGCTATTGAAATCGCCAGGCTTGAGCAAGGGGGTCGGTGAGCGTGCCGTCTCCGAGATGCTCTATCGGCATAAGCGACTGATCTTCAATACCTTGACCCCGTCGGCGGATGCCTGTGACTTTGGTGGCCGCTCCTGGCTGATGGAGCTGGATCCCATCTCGGGGGCCAGACTCACCTACTCGGTGTTTGACGTTAACGGCGACGGGGCCGTCAACGATGATGATTACGTCGCGATCGAGGATGAAGCCGGCAATGACATCAAGGTGCCGGTCAGCGGCAAGCAATTTGATGAGCTCACCACGACGCCAAGCGTAGTGGAAGATGCCGAGATGGAGCGCAAATATATCAGCGGCTCCAGCGGAAATATCTCGGTCACGCTGGAAGAGGGGGCAGGCGATCTGGGTGGCCGCCAGTCCTGGTTGCAACTGGAGTAGAGGTTGGCATGGAACGTGGTTTTACCCTGATTGAGTTGATGATAGTGGTCGCAGTGGTCGCCATTCTGGCCGCGATCGCGTACCCCAGTTACAACAACTACATGGCGGCAGCCAAGCGGGCCGAAGCCAAGGCTGTGTTGCTGGAAGCGGCGCAATATCTGGAGCGGGAGTTTACTGCCAATGGCAATTACGACGCCGGTAACCTGGCTTCTGCCGGTTTGGCGACCCTGCCGAGGGATGGTGGTGCTGCTTATTACAATATGGCGCTCAATGTCAGCGGGGCCCGTTATACCCTGACGGCTATTCCGACCGGTGTGATGAATGGCGACCCCTGCGGCCTGCTAACTCTGGATCAGGGGGGGCTGCAGGGAGTGTCGATGGCCACTATGACGGCTGCCGAGTGCTGGTAGTCAGTTACCAGCAGGCGGCAGGAGTCTTGGTGTCGGCCTTGTTGATAGTCAGGGTATCACAGGCCGTATTGCCGGCCTTGTCGCCGACCTGGGCCCCCTTGCTGGTGGCTACCAGTGTGTAGGCGGTGGCGGTGGCGCCAGAAATGCTAAAGGTGTAGTGGTCGCTGGTTGGGTTGCCCACACTGGCTATCGCACTGCTGTAACTGGCATTGGAGATGCGAAATTCTTCCTGTTTGAGCTGCATGGTCAACAAGCCCTTGATGGCATCGGCTCGACGAGATTTACGCAGACCGTCGGTAAAGCTCGGGTAGGCGACAGCAGCAATAATGGCAACAATGGCAACGACCACCATCAATTCCAGCAGGGTGATTCCAGATTGTTTGATTCTCATGGGCGCGGCAGGGTTCGTTAAACAGGTAGATACTATAGGATAGCACTGACCTCATACTCTACTGGCATGTGCGAAAAGAAAGGAGTCTTTAGCCAATGGAATGCGCAGAAGGCCGCTCAGCCGGTTTTACCGTGATTGAATTGATGATCGCTGTCGCGTTGGTCGCG
This sequence comes from Aeromonas sp. R4-1, assembly GCF_040908325.1. Lineage (NCBI taxonomy): Bacteria > Pseudomonadati > Pseudomonadota > Gammaproteobacteria > Aeromonadales > Aeromonadaceae > Aeromonas > Aeromonas sp. R4-1. Next base: position 84,133 of record NZ_JBFODM010000098.1, on the reverse strand, counting down.
TTGCTGCTGACCGTGGCGATCCCCAGTTATCAGTCATTGCGCCAGGAGCAGATGGTCAAGGCGGCTACTCAGGCCGTATACACGGATATCATGCTGCTCAAGTCAGAGGCGATCAAACGTAATCGCACCTTGCAGTTTATTATCTTCAACAGCGGTACCAGTAACTGGTGCTATCGCATCAGTATTGATGGTGACAGCAGCTGTGCAAGCTGCAGCGATACTTGCTCCAGCTTGGAAGGGCGCAAAGGAGCTGACGCTAGTGAATTCCCCGGGATTATCCTGACGGGCTCATATGCCGAGAGTGCCAGCAACACTCGGCCCATCACCTTCTCACCCCGTCGCGGTACTTTGCCAAGCGGCAATATTACGGTCACCTCGTCTAATGCAAGCATGAAAGTGATCACCAGCAATCTGGGTCGAGTGAGAACCTGTGCAGTCAGCAGTGTGATCGGGGAGGTTGCATGCAATTGAAGATGCGGGGCTTTAGTCTGGTCGAGCTGATGGTGGCTATGGTGGCTGGTTTGCTGCTGGTTGCCGCAGTGACATCATTGTTTGCCACCATCCTCAAGGCTAACTATACCGCCATGCAGACCAGCCGTTTGAATCAGGAAGTACAGGCTCTGACCGACATGATCGCTCGGGACATTCAACGGGCCGGTTATGACGCCAACGCAACCCAGTTTCTTGCAGCCCCCTCTGGCAGCCGATCCAGTTTCTACTTTGATACCGTTACAGACTTGATGAATGAAACAGCTACCGGTTCCGGTTTGTATACCTGTGTCAGAGTACGTTATGACAACGATGGGAACGGTGTGTTGGGCACAGATGACACCTTGGTATACAGCTATCTGAGCGCTGATAAAGGAATCAAACAGGGAACTGGTTCCACAACATGCGGTAATGGCACTTTTATTTCGACCGATGACACCATTGAGATCACCGGGATGACGCTGAAACTGTTGCCGAGCAGTCAGGGCAGCGGGGCACGAGCGCTGCAACTGATGGTGAGCGGTCGTTTCAAAGCGTCGCCTGCGCTGACCTTGACTCTGCAGCGCGATATCAAATTGCGTAACGACGGGTACTGAGATGAAGCGACAGTCCGGTTTTACAACCTTTACCATCACTCTATTGCTGGTGTTGATCCTGCTCGGTATCTCGCTGCTGGTTGGCAAGATGCTGGTTGCAGATCGGCGGGTAACGCTCAATGAGGTGCTCTATCGACAAGCGATGGCGATGGCTGAGGTGGGCCTGGCTGATGGACTTGGGCGGCTGGCTCTTGATCCCACTTGGCGTACCAGCGGGGCAACAACCACTTTAACGACTGGGAGCTACACATTGTCATCTGTTGACGATGCCGCTATTACGGTGGGATCTGTGGCGGTGACCCCCGTCATAGTGCGTTCCCAGGCGACGTTAAGCAATGATCAGGCCCAAGCGGTAGTAGAAACCAAAGTCGTTCGGTTCAGTGTGTTGGCCGGCACTCCTGCGGCTCCCTTGACTGTTGCTGGTGGTATGGCAGTGGGGGGTAATTTTACCATTGTGGCCAACCCAAATGGTGGCGGTCTTGGCGTTCCTCTGTCGGTCTGGACCAATGGTAATGTCGACCTCATAACTGGTACGGGGCAAACCTGTCATCAGGGGGATTATAACGGGGGGTGCTCTGCCAATATCAGCCAGAAAGGGGATAAACAGTCAGATATCAAGGACAACGATACGGCTTTCCCGACCGATTTGGTCTGGTATCTATTTAATGAAAAGGATGATGCGACAGGTTGGTCAAATCTGGAGGCTAGAGCGACCCAAAAGTTGACCGATTGCAGCAGCCTTGGCCCGACGTCAACGGGTCTTGTCATAGTGGATGGTGATTGCAAGCCTTCTGCGAATGTTGGCTCTGTGACCGCACCAGTCATTCTGATCGTGCGTAATGGCAATCTGGCAGTGAACGGTAATACCGTTCTGTATGGCCTCGTGTTCGCTTACTCATCAAATCCAGCTTCTGCAGCAACGGATGTGAAGTTGACGGGTGGCGCCATCGTAAACGGCGCTATGGTTGCCAACTATCAACTGGGTAATGCCAATGGTACCTATGATGCCAAGTACGATGCCGGTGTTTTGAGCAATATATCGAATGGCGCCTCTTTTCAGGTCGTTAATCAGGTGCCTGGTAGCTGGCGGGATTGGTAGAGGGAGATGGCGATGAATAGGCAAAAAGGATTTGGCCTGCTTGAGATCCTCATTACTCTGGTTGTGCTGGGGGTGGGGATAGTTGGACTGGTTGCAATGTCTAAGTCAGGGTTGATCATGTCGCAAGATGGTCGCCGTTATGAGACTGCTATGCGTCTGGCAGAGTCCAAGCTTGATGAGTTTCGCAATTTTAATAGTGTGGTTACCGCAACAGCACCACTGACGGCTTACAACCAAATCTCATCGGCAAGTGCTGCAGTGACCATGTCGGGGGATCCTTACTCCCTGACCTGGACGGTGACCAACCAGTATTTGAATGGCTCTAACTGGCAAAATACAGCGCCAGTTGGTTATCGTCTCAGCTATCCGGGACGCAAGGCAATTATCGTCAGCGTTGGCTGGACCGATAGCGAAGGACAGGCCCAAACATTACAACTGGCAGGCAATGTTTCACCAATAGAGTCTCTAAGCTCGGCGCAGCTTGATGGTGGATTGGATACAACCCGACAGGGGCCAAAAGTTAATTACACCCCTGGCGTGGCGCCAGATGTTATCTCTGTCGAATTGGGAGATGGCAACAAGCAGGAGACCAGCAAGCCCTTACCTACCGTCACCTCCAAAGATGGTCAGGTTGGAAAATTGGTGCAATTTGAAACCGTTACATACAAACCTGAAGCCGGTGGCAGTACCCAGCAAGTCTTGCAAGATATGGCATCCGTCTCTTGTTCCTGTAGCTTCGATGACAACCTGAGCTCTTATCTGCCTGGCCAGATCTACAACTCGGCGAGCAACCAACTCTATTGGAAGGCAGGTGCGATGCAGAGTAAACCCACGGGGTCTCTGGATAACAGTATCAATGGCCAGCCGGCCCTATGCTCTAGCTGCTGTAAGGACCATTTCGATGGCAGCGGGTCGAGTTTTAGTAATTTCTATGCACCATTGAATACATCAAGAGTTCGTTACAACAGCTCTCTGAATGCGGTGACCAATGGTAAATATGTGGATGCGTGCCGCTTTGTCCGGTTGGATGGTTATTACCGTCCATTGCCGGACTGGAATCTGGTCAAAGTAGTCGTAACTACCGCTGATTTTTTGGCCAAGCCAGCAAATCAGGCCAGTTATCAGAAATACATCAAATATGTGGTCAAGACCTATATTGATTGGCAAAAATCGACGCTGAGGTGGGTGAAAGGGGCCTCTGCCACCTTGCCGACCATCACCGATTTTTCAACCTGGCTGGCTACCAATGCAGAAGCTGGAGGGAATACTACGACCGGGATCACAGTGAGTACCGGGACGGCGCAGCTTATTGCTCGAGGCATCTATGTGGATGTGCTTGACCCCGTCTATTTAGCCAATATTGATACCAGTTCAGTCGATTACCTAACCAAAGTACCCTTTCAGGATATCAACCTGACCATGCTGGCGGAGTGGTCAATGGGACCGTTGACTCAACTCACAGGTAATGCCACGGATTATGTTGCTGTGACCAATGAAGCGGTCAAAACCGTGGTTGATCTCAATAACTACTACTTCGGTAGTTATAGCCGAGGCTATATGACGGCGAAGAAGTCGACCAAAGATAGCAATCAGGTTCTGCGCGACGTGACCGTGCGAGTCACTGCATATCAGGGGAATTCGGGGATCACCGCATCCTTGATCTCCGCCAGAGACCAGTCACTGGCATTGACGGCAGATATGCTGGTCAAGGTCGATGCGGCGCAGCAGACCGTGCCAACCATCAAGGTGAGTGGGCGAATTCAATGTTTGGAACGTGGCAAGGGGAACAATAATCCTCCCCCCGAGGCATGTGGCAAAAATTCTTTCAGCAATTTGAGCATCAGCACACCAAACTCTGGTGCGACTTGCCGTATTGATTACCCACAGGCGAATAATCAACCGGCAGCATATCTGTGTGAAGCGCCTGAGAATTCAACGTTGGTTATCAATCTCTCATACACCAACCAGGGCAGCACCACCTTTATGTTGCAGCCATCTTCTTTCAGCGTACAGATGACCCCTCAGTCCAACAACCAAGTGCTGAGTGGCCCTTGCTCGCTGCTGGTGGACAACGGGGTGACCAATGCAACCAGTCTGACTTGCACCCGTTAAGCCTTGGGCGCTGGCACAGCCAGCGCCTTTTCTTTATCATTCCCCATCATTTTCGAATTCAAGATGCATCGCCATGGCAAAAGCCCTCTCTCTGATGCTTGCCCAGTTGAATCTGACGGTAGGCGCCATCGAAGATAACACTGACAAAGTGCTCGCTGCGGCAGCTCAAGCCGAACAGCAAGGTGCCGATCTGCTGGTCTGCTCCGAGCTGGCCCTCACCGGTTATCCACCGGAAGATCTGTTGCTGCGTGCCGACCTGATGATGCGGGTCGAAGCCGCGTTGGCTCGTGTTGCCGAATGGCAGGGCAACTGTGCCATTTTGGTGGGGCATCCCTGGCGTGAAGGGGAGGCACTCTATAACGCCGCCTCCCTCTATGAGCAGGGCAGGCTGATTGCTCGTTACTTCAAGCAGGACTTGCCCAACTACGGCGTGTTTGATGAGAAGCGCTACTTCACTGCGGCGACCGAGACCTGCGTGGTGCCGTTTCGTGGTCACCAGCTGGGCCTGCTCATCTGCGAAGATTTGTGGCAGCCGGGTCCGGCGCTGGCCGCCAAGGCGGCGGGGGCCGAGCTGCTGCTCACCATCAATGCGTCGCCATACGATCAGGATAAACCCTGGATCCGCCGCGAACTGATGGCCGAGCGCTGCGATCAAACCGGTCTGCCGCTGGTCTACCTCAATCAGGTCTGCGGTCAGGACGAGCTGATTTTCGACGGCTGCTCCAAGGTGTTCAGCAGCCAGGGTGAGTTGACCCACAAGCTGGCTCCGTTTGCCGAAGAGCTGATGCTGGTACGTTTTGCTGATGGCCAGCCAGTGAAGGAGCGGGAGCCCGCTGCGCCGCTGGAGCCGTTGGCCGAGACCTATCAGGCGCTGGTGCTGGCAGTGCGCGACTATGTTACCAAGAACGGTTTCCACGGTGCTGTGCTGGGTCTATCCGGCGGCATCGACTCGGCGCTGACGCTGGCCATTGCGGCCGATGCCATCGGTGCCGACAAGGTGCAGGCTGTGATGATGCCGTTCCGCTACACCGCCCAGATGAGCGTGGAGGATGCCAAGGAGCAGGCCGAGCGAATGGGGGTGGAGTTCAACATCATCTCCATCGAGCCGATGTTCGAAGGGTTTGTGACCCAGCTGGCGCCGCTTTTTGAAGGCACCGCCCGCGATACCACCGAAGAGAACTTGCAGGCCCGCTGCCGCGGCGTGCTGCTGATGGCGCTCTCTAACAAGCGTCGTCGTATCGTGCTGACCACCGGTAACAAGAGCGAGATGGCGGTCGGCTATGCCACGCTGTACGGTGACATGGCCGGTGGCTTCGACGTGCTGAAAGATGTGCCAAAGACGCTGGTATTCAAGTTGTGCGAATATCGCAACTCGGTCGACTATGTGATCCCGCAGCGGGTTATCGACCGTCCTCCTTCAGCGGAGCTGGCGCCGGATCAGGTGGATCAGGACAGCCTGCCGCCATACGACATCCTGGATGCCATCCTCAAGCGTTACGTGGAAGAGGATGCCTCAGTCGCCGACATGGTGGCCGAAGGGTTCGAGGAAGCGGTGGTGCGCAAGGTGATCCGCCTGGTGGATCTCAACGAATACAAGCGCCGTCAGGCGGCGGTCGGGCCCCGCATCACGGCTCGCAACTTTGGTAAGGATCGCCGTTACCCCATTACATCCGGGTTCGGCAAACAGAACTGGTAAGGAGTCACCATGAAGAAGATTGAAGCCATCATCAAACCGTTCAAGCTGGACGATGTGCGCGAGGCCTTGGCCGAGATCGGCATCAACGGCATGACCGTATCCGAAGTCAAAGGCTTCGGCCGCCAGAAGGGCCATACCGAGCTCTATCGCGGCGCCGAATATATGGTCGACTTCCTGCCGAAAGTGAAGGTGGAGCTGGTGGTGCAGGACGAGGATCTCGATGCCTGTCTGGAAGCGATCCAGAACACAGCCCGCACCGGCAAGATTGGTGATGGCAAGATCTTCGTCTGCGAGGTGGAGCGTGTCATTCGTATCCGTACCGGCGAAGAGAACGAAGACGCGATCTGACCTTGGCTATCTCTTTACCTGACCAGAGGCGTGAAGTGTGGCCTCATTTGATGGGGTTGATGCGCTTGGTGGTGGTCGCCAGCCTGTTGGCGGGCCTGACTGCTTGCAGTACCCGTCCACCGGCCCAGCCGGAGAATCTGTGCCAGATCTTTCGCGAGAAGCCGGACTGGCACAAGGCCGCGCTCAAGATGAACGAGAAGTGGGGGACGCCGATCCATGTGGTGATGGCCATGATGTATCAGGAGTCCTCTTACGTACATGATGCCCAGCCGCCGATGCAGTATTTCCTCTTCATCCCGACCGGGCGGGCCAGTTCGGCTTACGGTTATGCTCAGGTCAAAGATGAAACCTGGGCCGATTACCAGCGAGAAACCGGCAACAGCTGGAGTGACCGCGATGATTTTGCCGACGCCATCGATTTTATGGGTTGGTACACTAACAAAGCCCAGCGGCTCAATGGCACCTCCAAGTGGGATGCCTATGGCCAGTACCTCAACTATCACGAAGGGTGGGGTGGCTACCGGCGTGGCAGCTATCGCAGCAAGGGGTGGTTGATGAAGACCTCTCGCAAGGTAGAGGCTCGCGCCCAGCGCTACGGCGCCCAGTACCGTCAATGCAAGGATCAGCTCTCCCGTGGGGGCTGGTTCTGGTAACCAAATCAGGAGTCAGAAATGCCGTTATTGGACAGTTTTACCGTTGACCACACCCGTATGGAAGCGCCAGCGGTGCGTGTGGCCAAGACCATGCAGACCCCGAACAAGGACACTATTACCGTGTTCGACCTGCGTTTCTGTGTGCCGAATCAGGAGATCCTCTCCGAGCGCGGTATCCATACGCTGGAGCACCTGTTCGCCGGTTTTATGCGTGATCACCTGAACGGCAACGGCGTGGAGATCATCGATATCTCCCCCATGGGTTGCCGTACCGGCTTCTACATGAGCCTGATCGGTGCGCCGGACGAAGCTCGGGTTGGCGCCGCCTGGCAAGCTGCCATGAGCGACGTGCTGACCGTGCAGGATCAGGCCAAGATCCCCGAACTGAACGAGTATCAGTGTGGCACCTACAGCATGCACTCGCTGGAAGAGGCCCACGCCATCGCCCGTCATGTGCTGGAGCGCGGTATCGGCGTTAACCACAACGACGAGCTGGCCCTGCCGGAAGAGAAGCTGAAGAGTCTGTGAGGCGGATGAGCAGTCGCTCATCGGATAACCTCTTCAGGGAATGTTAAAAGAGCCGGTCAGCCATGCTGACCGGCTCTTTTTTATCTCGCCCGACCGCAATAGTGGGGATGGCTTGCTCACCTTGCCGACTCTGATTAGGATGGTTTTTTACCTGAACCTGTTGGCAGAGGTGTGACGATGAAAGGGATACTGCTGCACTGGCTGGCCCGTTACGACGCGTGGTGCGAGGAGTGGGGGCTCACTCAGGAGAACCGGCGCTGCTGCACGCCGGTTCGTTATGATGATGATTCAAGCAAAGAGCGAGCTTGCGCAGAAGAGGCTGAGCTCAATCAAAATTGCGGGTCACGGCACCGGTAACGCTGTTGTACTCGAAGCCGAGGCCATTTCGATAATCCGAGCTGGTCTGGAAGCGACCAATTGAGTCGAGCAGGATATAGCGGCAGTTGTTGTGATTTATATTGGGCTCATCTTCGTCTGCATAGCCTGTCGTAATTATGGTGGATAGGTAATCAACACCGTCTGGAATAACAACGTCAGTAGGGTCTATGCGGGCAGCGGTTTGGCCGCCATCAAGCAGATCGGTCAAGAGCAGTTTACAGTCTGACGGGTTGCTAACCGATATATGGTTACCAGAGCCAGGCTGATAAGGGGTGTCTACCGGTTTGTTGTAATCTTCTTCGGAACCCACCGGCCAACCATAGCGATTGATATCCAATTTGCCTTTACCAAAGCTGCTCAGATTGTAGAGCGCGATTGCTTGTCCCTGCATTTTCACCGCCCACCCAGCATGAGCCAGCTGAACTGCGCTGGCAAAGCTGCCTGCGGTCGCCGAGACCGTGCTTTTCAGGGCATCATCCTTGATATTGATAAAGCGGGGCAGGGCGGTGACGGCCAGGATCCCCAGCACTATGATCACCAACACCAGTTCAATCAGGGTAAAGCCGTTGTTTTTGTTGTTCATCATGTTCAATGACCCATTAAATACCGCAAACAGGTGTGAGTGATATGCAGCTGATAGATACCCATTGCCATCTCGACTTTCCGGTGTTTGACCAGGACAGGGAGGCACTGCTGGCCCGTTGTCGGGCATTGGGGGTGACGGAGTATATCATTCCTGCCATCGCAGAAGATAACTGGACTCGTGTGATGGCACTGGCAGAGCAACATGACGGCCTCTTTTATGGTCTGGGCGTTCATCCCTGGTATGCCGGTGAACAGCGTGAGGGGGTGATGGAGCGGCTGCGAACGCTGGTGATGAGCCAGCCTGTCGGGCTGGTGGCCATAGGCGAGTGTGGGCTGGACCTCCGTTCTCACGTGCCTCAGGAGGGGCAGCTTGCGCTGTTTGAGGCACAGATCCGGCTGGCTGCCGATGTCGGGCTTCCCCTGATGATCCACTCGGTGCGTGCCAATGACACTGTGGCCAAGCTGTTGCGCCGTTTCAAGCCGCCTCGTGGCGGGGTGATCCATGCTTTCAGCGGTTCGTTGCAGCAGGCGGAGGCTTTCTGGCAACTAGGCTTTCGACTCGGGGTGGGCGGGGTAATCAGTTTTGAGCGGGCGAACAAGACGCGAGAGGTATTTCGGGCCATGCCGCTCGAGGCCCTGGTGCTGGAAACTGATTCGCCCGATATGCCCTTACAAGGTGAGCACGGCACCCGGAATACCCCGGAAGCGCTGCCGAAAATAGCGGAAATATTGATGACCTTGCGGGAGGAATTATCGGCAGATGTTGCCAAGGTGTTATTTGAAACTGCCCGGCATATTTTCCATCATGACCAATAGCCATGAAACAAATTCGCAACACCCGATTTAGTTGTCAGGAAAAAAAATGAGCGTAAAAATCGTTTGCTGTCTAATTTTGTGACACTTGGACATTTTGATAACGATAAAATGTGACCAGCATTCTATTTTATCGGACTTTAATTAGTATAATGCGCTCCCCTTGATTAGTTGGGTTTAATAACAACTCGCTAACAAGCCAGGTGCTACTAGAGGAAGATAATAATGAATTTGTTCATGGGTCTGGTAGGGATGGCGACGCTCGTCCTTATCGCGGTGCTGTTCTCCAGCAATCGCAAGGCAATCAACGTGCGTACCGTTGTCGGTGCGTTCGCAATTCAAGCCGGTCTGGGGGCGTTTGTACTCTATGTTCCGGTTGGTCGCGATATCCTGGTCGGCGTGTCCGACGCGGTATCCAGCGTGATCAGCTACGGCCAGAACGGGATCGACTTCCTGTTTGGCGGTCTGGTCAGCAACAAGATGTTTGAAGTGTTCGGTGGCGGCGGCTTTGTCTTTGCCTTCCGTGTTCTGCCGGTCATCATCTTCTTCTCTTCCCTGATAGCAGTGCTCTACTACCTGGGCATCATGCAGATGGTCATCAAGTTGCTGGGCGGCGGTCTGCAGAAAGTATTGGGTACTTCCCGCACCGAATCCCTCTCTGCAACCGCCAACATCTTCGTCGGTCAGACCGAAGCGCCGCTGGTGGTTCGTCCTTACATCGCCAAGATGACTGACTCCGAGCTGTTCGCCGTCATGTGTGGTGGTCTGGCTTCCGTTGCCGGTTCCGTACTGGCCGGTTACGCCTCCATGGGCGTGAAGATGGAGTACCTGATTGCTGCCTCCTTCATGGCTGCACCGGGTGGTCTGCTGTTCGCCAAGCTGCTGGTTCCCGAGACAGAGACCCCGAACTACGACGAAAGCTCTGCCGATGCCGAGCTGGATGACAAGCCTGCCAACGTCATTGACGCTGCTGCTGCTGGCGCTTCTGCCGGTATGCAACTGGCCCTGAACGTTGGCGCCATGCTGCTGGCCTTCATCGGTCTGATCGCCATGATCAACGGCATCTTCTCCGGTGTGGGTGGCTGGTTCGGTTATCCGCAACTCTCTCTGGAACTGCTGCTGGGCTGGATCTTCTCCCCGCTGGCCTTCCTGATCGGTGTGCCCTGGAATGAAGCAGTGGTTGCCGGTTCCTTCATCGGTCAGAAGCTGGTAGTGAACGAGTTCGTGGCTTACCTGAACTTCGCTCCGTACCTGAAAGACGAAGTGCTGATCAACGGTGTGGCCATGTCCGATCACACCAAGGCGATCATCTCCTTCGCGCTGTGTGGTTTTGCCAACCTCTCCTCTGTTGCCATCCTGCTGGGTGGTCTGGGGTCCATGGCGCCGAACCGCCGCGGCACCATTGCACGCTTTGGTCTGAAAGCCGTACTGGCTGGCTCTCTGTCCAACCTGATGTCTGCCACTATCGCAGGCTTCTTCCTGGCACTGTCCGGCATGTAATCGCCGCCTGACTGACAGGGTATAAACACGAACGCCACGGCATCTGCCGTGGCGTTCGCGTATGGAGCGGTGACAACCGTTTTCCTATCTAAACTAATAATAAAATGAGTCAAATCGGAGGTTATATGAATGAAGTGCTACTGGCGATGGTGGCCGGCTTTATAGTTGGTTTGTTGTTTTCTTTCCTCAAATTGCCGATCCCGGCGCCTCCCGTTTTGTCCGGGGTAATGGGGATCGTCGGGGTCTATCTGGGGGGATTGGCCTACTCCTGGATCCTGACCCGTTTCTTTTCGTAAGGCTTTTTTAGACCTGGATTTGCCAGATGTGAGGTACCTCTGAAATTGGCAAATCCGGCTTGCAAACAGGGGGTATCTCGGCTGAAATAGGCGTTGCCAGCAGGGTGCTGGCAATGACTAATACTCGATGAAATCGGGTGTTGGCGGTCAAATGGAATTGATTGGGAAGTCGGGTCAGATGTTGTCGGCCTTTCTCAAGTCTTCATGGAACCAAGTCCGCACTTTTGTAAGAAAGTGACAGGGCTCTTGCCTTATTTACAGTCGCAGTGCCTGCAGGGTGTTTTGAATAGCATCCCGATAGTGCCGGTGCCTTCGCACTGTAATTCCATTCCCGTATAGCTGGGGGATTACTGCCTGTGCATCCATCGCTGGATGGTATGGTGGTGCCCGGTTATCTGGATTAAATCGAGACTTTGGAGAACAGAATGACTGATCTGAAAGTGGCCGCTCAGCGCGCCCTGAACCTGATGGACCTGACCACCCTGAACGATGACGACACCGATCAGAAGGTGATCGACCTGTGCCACAAGGCCAAGTCACCGGCTGGCCTGACCGCCGCCGTCTGCATCTACCCCCGTTTTATCCCTATCGCTCGCAAGACCCTGCGTGAGATCGGCGCTGCCGACGTACGCATTGCGACCGTGACCAACTTCCCGCACGGCAACGACGACATCGAGATCGCCGTGGCCGAAACCCGTGCCGCAGTCGCCTACGGTGCTGACGAAGTGGACGTGGTGTTCCCGTATCGCGCCTTCATGGCTGGTAATGAACAGATCGGTTTTGATCTGGTCAAAGCCTGTAAAGAGGCCTGCGGTGCCAACGTGCTGCTGAAAGTGATCATCGAAACCGGCGAGCTGAAAGAAGAGGGGCTGATCCGTCGCGCTTCCGAAATCTGTATCGATGCCGGTGCCGACTTCATCAAGACCTCCACCGGCAAGGTGCCGGTCAATGCGACCCCAGAAGCGGCACGCATCATGATGGAAGTGATCAAGGCCAAGAATCCGAAAGTCGGCTTCAAGCCTGCTGGTGGCGTGAAAGATGCCGCCGTTGCCGGTCAGTACCTGGCCATGGCCGAAGAGATCCTCGGCAACGACTGGGTATCTGCCCGTACCTTCCGCTTTGGTGCATCCAGCCTGCTGGCCAGTCTGCTGGCCACTCTGGGGCATGGCGACAAGCCAGCCAACACCAGCGGTTACTAATAGGTTGATGAGAGGGCGGACGGCTGTCCGCCCTGTTAGCCCCCACCATGCGGTGTGCGGGCAAGGATTCAGGCTTGTGTAACGCCAGCAATGGCGGAGGGAATGAAAGATGTTTTTGCCTCAAGAAATTATTCGCAAGAAGCGCAACGGTGAAGCGCTCAGTACCCAAGAAATTCAATTCTTCGTTCAGGGCATTACCAACAACACCATCGGTGAGGGGCAGATTGCCGCCCTGGCGATGGCGGTCTACTTCAAAGACATGACCATGGATGAGCGGGTTGCCCTGACCTGCGCCATGCGCGACTCCGGCATGGTGCTGACCTGGGATCACCTCAATCTGGGTGGCCCGATTGTCGACAAGCACTCCACCGGCGGTGTGGGTGACGTTGTCTCCCTGATGCTTGGCCCGATGGTCGCCGCCTGCGGCGGTTTCGTGCCGATGATCTCCGGCCGTGGCTTGGGCCACACCGGCGGTACCCTCGATAAACTGGATGCTATTCCCGGCTACCAGACCTCGGTCGACAACGACCGTTTCCTGAAAGTGGTGAAAGAGGCGGGTGTCGCCATCATCGGCCAGACCGGCGATCTTGCCCCCGCTGACAAGCGTATCTATGCAGTACGTGACATTACTGCAACCGTCGAATCCATCGCCATGATCACCGGCTCCATCCTCTCCAAGAAGCTCGCCTCCGGGCTCGAAGCGCTGGTGATGGATGTGAAAGTGGGCTCCGGCGCCTTTATGCCAACCTTCGAAGCCTCCGAAGAGCTGGCCAAGAGCATTGTGGCCGTGGCCAACGGTGCCGGTTGCCGCACCTCTGCGCTTTTGACCGATATGAACCAGGTGCTGGCCTCCAGCGCCGGTAACGCGGTGGAAGTACGTGAAGCGGTGCGTTACCTGACAGGTGAATACCGTAACCCGCGCATCCACGAAGTGACCATGGCACTGTGCGCCGAGATGCTGATCTCCGCCGGTCTTGCCAGCGACGAGCGCGATGCCCGCACCAAGCTGCAGGCGGTGCTGGATAATGGCAAGGCGGCCGAGATCTTCGGTCGCATGGTGACTGGTCTCGGTGGCCCGGCCGATTTTATGGAGCGTTACGACGCTTACCTGCCCAAAGCCGCCATCGTGCGCCCGGTCTTCGCGGCCAACAGCGGTTTCGTGACCGCCATGGATACCCGCGAGCTGGGTCTGGCCGTGGTCGCCATGGGCGGTGGTCGCCGCGCTGCCGGTGACAAACTTGATTATGCGGTCGGTCTGACCGACTTTATCCGCCTGGGTCAAAGTGTTGATGCTGACAAGCCGATCGCGATGATCCACGCTCAGACTGAAGAGCAATATGCTCAGGCTGCCAGCATGGTGCAGGCGGCTGTCCGGATTGGTGGCGAGCGGCCGGAGGCACTGCCTGAAGTGTACCGCCGTATCACCCTGGCCGATTTGTAACAAGGGGAAGACCCATGAAACGTACCTTTATTCTGATGATGGACTCTTTCGGTATTGGCGCAGCTGCCGACGCCGACAAGTTCGGAGATGTGGGCGCCAACACCCTTGGCCATATCGCCAAGGCGTGTGCGGCAGGTGAAATTGAAGGCCGTGGTGCCCTCAATCTGCCCAACCTCAACAAGCTGGGTCTGGGCCACGCCTGCGAGCAGGCTTCCGGCTACTTCCCGGAAGGGCTGAAGAAAGATATCGAGGTCGTCGGTGCCTACGGTTTTGCTCAGGAGCTCTCCTCCGGCAAGGACACCCCGTCCGGTCACTGGGAGATCGCCGGCGTGCCCGTGCTGTTCGAGTGGGGCTACTTCAAGGATCACCACAACAGCTTCCCGCAGGAGCTGCTGGACGCCATCGTCGAGAAGGCTGGTCTGCCAGGGTATCTCGGCAACTGCCACGCCTCCGGTACCCAGGTGCTGGATGATCTGGGCGAAGAGCACATGAAGACCGGCAAGCCGATCCTCTACACCTCTGCCGACTCCGTGTTCCAGATTGCCTGCCACGAAGAGACCTACGGCCTCGAGAAGCTCTATGAGCTGTGCCACATCGTGCGCGAGCTGCTGGAGCCCTACAACATCGGCCGCGTGATTGCGCGTCCGTTCGTGGGCACTGGCAAGGGTAACTTCAAGCGTACCGGCAACCGTCACGACTACTCCGTGCTGCCGCCGGCGCCGACCGTGCTGGATTACATGAAAGATGCGGGCGGTCAGGTGGTCTCCATCGGCAAGATTGCCGACATCTATGCCCAGCAGGGCATCACCAAGCAGGTGAAAGGGACCGGCCTGACCGAGCTGTGGGATCGCACGCTGGAAGAGGTGAAAGCGGCCGGTGACAACACCATCGTCTTCACCAACTTTGTGGACTTCGACTCCTCCTACGGCCACCGCCGTGATGTTGCCGGTTATGCCGGTGCGCTGGAGTATTTCGATTCCCGCCTGCCGGAGCTGTTTGAGCTGCTGCAAGATGGCGACGTGGTGGTGCTGACTGCCGATCACGGCTGCGACCCGACCTGGGGTGGTACCGACCACACCCGCGAATACATTCCGGTGCTGTTCTTCGGCAAGCCGGTCAAGGCTGGCTCCGTCGGTCGTCGCGAGACCTTTGCCGATATCGGCCAGAGCATCGCGGCTTACCACGGTCTGCCGAAACTGGCGTACGGTACCAGCTTCCTGTAATTTACCCGCCCGCCACTTCGGCGGCGAGCAATTTATAAAACAATAAAACTCAACCTAGTGTGAAGGAATCAAGAGAATGGCAACTCCTCATATCAATGCGAAAGATGGCGCCTTTGCTGATACCGTGCTGATGCCGGGCGACCCCCTGCGCGCCAAGTACATCGCTGAAACTTTCCTGGAGAACGTTGAGCAGATCTGCGACGTGCGCAACATGTTCGGTTTCACCGGTACCTACAAGGGCCGTCGTATCTCCGTCATGGGTCACGGCATGGGTATCCCCTCCTGCTCCATCTACGCAAAAGAGCTGATCACCGATTACGGTGTGAAGACCCTGATCCGCGTGGGCTCCTGTGGCGCCGTGCGTGAAGACGTGAAACTGCGTGACGTGGTGATTGGTATGGGTGCCTGCACCGATTCCAAAGTAAACCGTCTGCGCTTCAAGGATCACGACTTCGCTGCCATCGCCGACTTCGACCTGGTTGCCAATGCCGTGCAGGCCGCCAAGAACAAGGGCGTTGCCGTGCGCGTCGGTAACATCTTCTCTGCCGACCTGTTCTACACTCCGGACCCCTCCATGTTCGACGTCATGGAAAAATACGGCATCCTGGGTGTCGAGATGGAAGCCGCCGGTATTTACGGCGTAGCTGCAGAGTACGGTGCCAAGGCACTGACCATCTGCACCGTCTCCGACCATATCCGTACCGGTGAGCAGACCACCTCTGAAGAGCGTCAGCTGACCTTCAACGACATGATCGAAATCGCACTGGATTCCGTCCTGCTGGGCGACAAGTAATTCCTCCGCGAATAAGAAACGGCGGCCTTCTGGCCGCCGTTTTTGTATCTGCTCTCTGGTTGTGCCATCAGTTTTCCGGAGGTGGCGAGGGGGGCGTACTCTTTTTCTTGTGCTTGCGCACCCGCATGTAGTTACGGCGCACGCCGTAGGAGATGAGCACCCCGGCCAGCAGGGCGACCAGCAGCATCAGGCGCTGTTTCTCCTGCACCACCTTGAGCCGGGTGTCCTTGTCTGCCAGCATCTGCTGCTCTTCCAGGGTGATGCGCAGGAAGCCGATGGTCTGCTCGCCATCCCGGATCTCCTGCACGAACTGGATCCGCCCCTTGCCCTGCTCCGGCAGTGACTTGTTATCGCTGCCGATGGGCAGCAAGCTCTCCAGCGGCACAGCCTGCTCAGACTGGGCGAGGGGAATGCCGCGTCCGTCGTAGAGGGTGGCATCGAGGATCTCCGGCTCCGCCGCCAGATCCCGCGCCAGCCGCTCCAGCTCGCTGCTCTTCTCCTCCTTGATCCAGCGTTTCATGTCTCGGGCGGCATAGGCGACCAGCGCCTGCGCCCGGTTGCGCGCTTCGCTGTGCAGTGAGGCCTGGCTTTCACCCTGCATATGAATAAGCACACCGAGCACCCAGCATCCGAGCAGGATACCGGCACCCAGGCTGAGAACACGTTTGATGGGAAGATGACGCTGCAAGCGCGAGACCTCATGGTAACAAGGAGTGGCGGGATCTTGGCGCTTGCCTGTACAAAAAGCAATACGCTACTCTGGGCCAGCATTGTTAACCCCCTGATCACCAAGGAAGGCGTATCCCTTATGTTGTTGTCCCGGCTCCCCCCTCTGTTATCCGATTGGCCCGCGTTGTTGTCCGGCTCACCCTGTTGGCAGCTCAGCGCAGATGCGTTGCAACCGACAGAGACTCCGCAGACGGGCGGCTGGTTGGTGCTATTTGGCAAGGGGCTGGGCGCCTCCCATCTGGCGTGTCTGTCACCTTTGTTGGCTGCACAGGGGTTGGCGGCCACCCTCTATCCTCCCACCGAGGTGGCGGGCGTGCCGTTGCTGCTGCTTGGCTGCGATCGCTTCTCTTCCGAGTTGGTGGCCGAGCTCAAGAGCGGTGAGTGGGAGATCGATCTCTGCCATCTGCCCGCGCTACCGACCCTGAACGAGCCCGGCCTGCTGGTGATGGACATGGACTCCACCGCGATCCGCATCGAGTGCATCGACGAGATTGCCCGGCTTGCCGGGGTTGGCGAGCAGGTAGCGGCAGTGACGGCCGCGGCGATGCAGGGCAAGCTGGAGTTTGCCGACAGTCTGCGTAATCGGGTCGCGCTGCTTGAGGGGGCGCCGGTCGCCATCCTCGACGAGGTGGCGGCATGGATGCCCTGGATGCCGGGCTTGCAGCTGATGGTCGATACCCTCAAAGGGGCGGGTTGGAAGGTGGCCATCGCCTCCGGTGGTTTTACCCGTTTTGCTGGCCAGTTGCAGCGCGAGCTGGGGCTCGATGCCATCTTCGCCAACGAGCTGGCGGTGGAGGGGGGCCAGCTGACCGGCAAGGTGAGTGGGCGCATCGTCGATGCCAGCGTCAAGGCCGAGGTGTTGCAGCAGCTTGCTCAGGAGTACGGCATTGCTGCCGACCAGACCGTGGCCATCGGCGATGGTGCCAACGATCTCAAAATGATGGGGGTCGCGGGTCTTGGCATCGCCATTCACGCCAAGCCGCTGGTGCGGGCGCAGGCGGCGGCCACCCTCAATCATCACGATCTGGAGGGGGTGATCTGCCTGCTGGCGGCGCGGGCCTGCAGCGAGCAGCGTTGGGACAAGCGCTGACAGTGTTTCAAGGAGGAAACCAATAAAAATGGAATTGTTGCAGCAGTCTCTGTTTATCCCCTGTGGTGGCCATCAATTGCATGTTCGCCACATCAAACCCCGGGTCGCCGTGCATGGCGAGCCGATCCTGATGGTGCACGGCGCCATCGAGAACGGGCGGATCTTCTATACCGAATCGGGCAAGGGGCTGGCCTGCTTTCTGGCCCGCCACGGCTATCAGGTTTATGTGGCTGATTTGCGGGGGCGGGGGCTCAGCACTCCTGCCATCGCCGAGCAGGCAGAGCACGGCCAGCATGAGCTGATCACCGAGGATCTGCCCGCCCTGCAGCGCTGGATTGCAGAGCGCCATCATGGCTTCAAGGTGCACTGGGTGGCCCACTCCTGGGGCGGTGTCATCATGGCCTCGACCCTGGTGCGCTTCCCCGAGCTGGCGGATCAGGTGGCCAGCCTGCTGTTTTTTGGCACCAAGCGCGGTGTGTCGGTGCACAATCCCGAGCGCTGGCTGAAGGTGGATCTGATCTGGAATCGGCTGGCCCCCTGGCTGGCCCGCCGCCGTGGTTTTCTGGCGGCTCGCACTCTGAAGATCGGTGCTGACGACGAGCCGCTGCGCTATCTGCAGGAGACCATCCCCTGGGTCAAGTGCGGCCCCTGGCAGGATCCTCACGACGGTTTTGCCTATGACGAGGCGGCGGCACGGGTCAACTGGCCACCGCTCTGGATGATCTCGGCCAAAGCGGACAAGGTGCTGGGTCACCCGACCGATGTGCGCCGTTTCAGCGACGAGATGGGATCGGCCACGCGTCACACCCGATTAGGGCGGGATAACGGCAACCGCCTCGATTATGACCACATCAATATGCTGACCGCCCCGCAGGCGCAGGAGGATCACTTTCCCCAGATCCTCGACTGGCTGCTCAACCCACAGGCGGCATGACAAAAAAACAGGGCGCCTCGAGCGCCCTGTTTCATTTCTGTCTGTTTCCGGATCATCAGTTCAGTGGCGGCGTGATGCCAAAGCGGAACAGGGTGGCCTGGGTGGTATCGGTCAGTTCTCCTACCCCCACCACGCTCCACAGCTCCTCTTCCAGCTTGCGCGCCTTGTGGATGGCGAACTTGGCGATGTAGTCCAACTCGTTGGCGATGAAGTTGGTGTCGGGCCGTCCGGTCCGGGAGATGCCGACCAGCACCGAGTAGAACTCCCCCTGTTGCTGCGCTAGCTCGATGAACTGACGCTTCTCTTTGACGTTGGCAAAGCTGCTGGCCAGTCGGCTGCTGAAGATGGGCAGGCCGGCCTTGGTCTGGATGCTGGCGATATAGACCTCGTCTTCTCTCGGTTTGTCCTCCCGCTCGATGGCACGCAGCGGGTTCATCAGTAGCTCCTTGAGCAACTCCCCCTGAAACAGCGGGTAGAGGTTCTCCTGCTCCGGCAGCTCAGCACAGGCTTGCAGCAGCCGCTGCAGACTGCGCGGTTGCAGGGATTTGCCGATGGATGCCGGTTTGGGCGCGCCTTTCAGCTTGTTGACGTAGACCGGTGAGTTGAACAGGTGGTGGGTATAGATGTTGCGCAGGGCCCGCGCCAGCCCGCGATAGCGGCGCTGCTCCTGCGCCGCCTTGAGCTTGTTCTGGTTGCTCTCGATCAGCAGGCTGAAGAATTGGCGGCCGGTATGGCGATCCGAATCCCCTTCGATGCAGAGGTGCAGCACGGTGCGGGTCATGTTGAGACTGACCAGCCGGTAGGAGAGGCGCTGCAGATCCATGCTCTTGGAGAGCTCCTGCAAGCGGGGCAGGGCGATGGTCACCACATCGTTCTTCTCGCCGATAAAGGCATCTTCCAGCTCGATTTGCAGGCCGTGAGTCGAGATGTCGCGGGTCCAGCCGATCCAGGATTTGCCGTTGTGATGGATGGCGACCGCGGTCTTGTGGATGTAGCGCGACTCCTTGCGCAGCTGAACATAGTGCAGGGTCTCGATCTCGAACGGGGCAACCCCCTGCTCGTGACCAAAGCGTTGCAGCTCGTTGGCGTTGTTGCTGACCCCTTCCTGATGGAACTCTTCTCGCTGTGACTCCAGGCCAATCTCCTGCAGCAGGCCGCAGTAGCCGACCTGCTTGAGCCGCTCGAGCAGCAGGATGTCTTGCAACTGCGGGTTGTCCTGCCCCTGCAGTTGCCCCACATCCGCCTCGACCAGATCGCACGCCTCCAGCGTGAACTTGTAGACTCGCCAGCTGGGGCGGCGCGAGCCTACCTGGAAGAAGAGGGCGGTGAGGCCACTCTGGCGCAGCTCCTCGGCGGTGGCGGAGAAGAAGTAGATGTGGCTGCGCACCGTGTGGGTAAAGCAGTAGATGATGGTCTCGGTGGTGGTGCCGGGGGTCGGGCAGAGCCGTTTCATCCGCTCTGCGCTAAAAAGCCCCGCGAGGGCATCGCGGTTTTTCTCATCGCGCCAATACTCCAGCAGGTGCTGGTTGTTCTCGGTACGCAGGGCAATCTCGAGATTGGGGCTGTCGCCGGTGCCGAAGAAGAGCGGCATGCCGGTCATCCGCGGCAGGTAGAACTGCTCATACCCCTTGATGATGGCGGCGGAGAGCAGATAGTCGACGCTGACCCGATAGCGGATCTTGTTGGCATCGATAAAGTCGCTGAGGAAGGCATCGAAGGCGGGCTGTTCGCCGGAGCGCACCAGTCGCAGCCAGTATTTCCCCTCTTTGCTCTCTTCGCCAAGGATCTGATAGCCGACCGGCTGGTGCAGCACCGGATTAGGGGTGTCCCGCTCCAGTCCGGTAAAGAAGACCTCCACCTGGGCGCCGGTGTGATAGTTCGGCAGATAGGGAACCGAGACCCGCATGCCACCCAGCGAGAGATCGGAACTCTTGGCGAACAGCTTCTCACCATCCTGGAACTTGATCAGCACTGGCGAGCTGAAGTGCATCCGCTCCTGACGGCGGCCGTAGTAGCTGGCAAAGGCAATGGTGTTGACATCATATTGCCGGAAGGGGCTGGCCGGCGGAGACAGCTGACCATCCACGCGGGCGTTGTGGTGCTGTTTTTGCCACTGTTGCAGCGCCTCGTAGACACCGAGGGTATAGATATCGCGGTAGAGATAGCACTGGGACTGGAACAGGGCAATCGCATCGGCGGGCATGAAGTGAGTGATGCCGTCGAACTCATGTACCAGGCACTCATCCTCCAGCTCATCGCGCATGTCGATGACCCTGCGGCAGGGGGAGCACTTGCGCTTGAGCTCCATCTTGATCAGAAAACGGCTGTTGCTGTTTTCCTCCTGTGTCATACGGTTGAAGATCTCCTCGAAATCTTTCTCCCGCAGCAAGGGGACGAGTTGTTCAATCAGATGTTGCTGGTGTTCTGAATCCATTTGTTCCTGCCACGGAAAGTCACTTTTCCGATTCTGGGTTTGATCTGTCGGTCGCAAACAAGTATATCAAGCAGGAATTCATCCTGTCCCCGAGTTATCAATGGCCAAAAATAAAACTGCTTATGTTTGTTCCGAATGTGGTGCCGACTTCACACGCTGGCAAGGTCAATGCAGCGAGTGCAAGGAGTGGAATACCATTACCGAGGTGCGCCTCGGTTCGGTGAGTCCCGCTGGCAAGAGTGCCCGTTACACCGGTTATGCCGGCGCGGTCGGCAGTCAGGTACAGACACTGGCAGAGATCGCCACCACCGAAATTCCCCGTTTTACCTCAGGTTTCAAGGAGCTGGATCGGGTACTTGGTGGCGGTGTGGTGCCCGGCTCTGCCATCCTTATCGGCGGCAACCCGGGGGCGGGCAAGTCGACCTTGCTGCTGCAAACCATGTGTGGTCTCGCTGAACGGATGAAAACCCTCTATGTCACTGGTGAGGAGTCGCTGCAGCAGGTGGCGATGCGGGCCAACCGCCTTGGGCTGCCCACCGACAAGCTGCGGATGCTCTCCGAGACCAGCGTCGAGCAGATCTGCCTGATTGCCCAGCAGGAGCAGCCGCAGATCATGGTGATTGACTCCATTCAGGTGATGCATGTGGCGGATGTGCAATCGTCCCCCGGTTCTGTCTCTCAGGTGCGTGAAGCGGCGGCGCTGCTGACCCGCTATGCCAAACAGAATCATGTGGCCATCTTCATGGTGGGCCATGTGACCAAGGATGGCAGTCTGGCGGGTCCCAAGGTGCTGGAGCACTGCATCGACTGCTCTGTGCTGCTCGATGGCGGTCATGACTCCCGTTTTCGGACTCTGCGCTCCCACAAGAACCGCTTCGGTGCGGTCAACGAGCTGGGGGTCTTTGCCATGACCGAACAGGGGATGCGCGAGGTGAGCAACCCCTCCGCCATCTTCCTCAGCCGGGGGCAGGAGCAGGCGCCCGGTTCCATCGTCATGGTGATCTGGGAGGGCACCCGGCCGCTGCTGGTGGAGTTGCAGGCGCTGGTGGACTACTCCCAGCTCTCCAACCCGCGGCGGGTGGCGGTGGGGATGGATCACAACCGGCTCGCCATGTTGCTGGCGGTGCTGCACCGTCACGGCGGGTTGCAGATGGCGGATCAGGATGTCTTCATCAACGTGGTCGGCGGGGTCAAGGTCGAGGAGACCAGTGCGGACTTGGCGCTGCTGCTGGCGATGGTCTCCAGCTTCCGGGATCAGGCGCTGCCCAAGGATCTGGTGGTGTTCGGCGAAGTGGGCCTTTCCGGTGAAATTCGCCCTGTGCCGTCTGGCCAGGAGCGGTTGCAGGAGGCGGCCAAACACGGTTTTCGTCGTGCCATCGTGCCGCACGCCAATGCCCCCAAGCATCCCATCGAAGGGATGGAAGTGGTGCCGGTCAAGAAGCTGTCAGAGGCACTCGAGGCGCTGTAATCCCTCAGCATTGCAATCGAGACAACCGCACAACGAAAAAAGAGCGCCTCGGCGCTCTTTTTTATGGGCTGGAACCTGCCATCAGGGCTGGCTGTGTTCCAGATGCTCGCTCAGCAGTTGTTCCAGCTCGCGGTGGAGCAGCTCTTCGTCGCCGACGTTAAGCTCGATCATCCGCTTGAGATGGGTGGCACTGTCGATATCGATGTGGTGGCAGTAGAAACCCAGTTTCTTGCTGGCTTCGTGGGTCAGCTCGACCTGCATTTTGATCTCGATATCGCTACCGCTCAGGATAAAGCTGAGCTGGTACTCCTTGTTGTCACGACTCTCCCAGTCGTCGGGGCGGATCAGCAGGGCTCCCTGCAAGGAGACGTCGACAAGCTGGGTCTGCCACTTCTGTTCCCCCTGGGTGAGTTCTGCCATGGTCAAGTAGAGGATCCGTGCAAAACGGCGGCGCTCAGACATGCTCATCTCCTGTATGCAATAAGTGTGGACGCTAGGGTCATTGCTCTGAGTGTAATCCACCTTGGTTGCCAGTATCTTGAACTTGCTCCGAAAATGGCATTCAGGCTTGCTGGGTACTCAAGGATTCCACCACATGAAGCGCCTTGACCAGGCGGTCCTCCTGTTTGAACCGCTCTTCCAGAACCGGACCTAACTCGTTGAGATCATCATCCAGTAGCAGCAATTGGGCCTCGTCGGCATCACTGTATTTGTCGTTGAACTCGAGGGCGAATTCAGTGCTGTTACGAATATGGGGATAGATGCGCTTGGCCAGCTCCAGTGTTTCGCCGCTGGCTTGCTCGAAGGCGGTGACGACGTGGTGGTAGATTTCGAAATGGCCTGCACTGACATAGTCGACCAGGCGGTCGCAAAACTGATGCAGCTCTTCTGTTTTGGGCAGGCTGCGTTGCTTGGTCCGCGCCGGAGTAAGGCCTGCCAGCTGCATGTATCCAACCAGCAACGCTTGCCTTGCATCCAGCCAGTCGTCGATAGCCTTATGCTTGCCTGCCAGCGCCTGCTTGGTCTGTTCCAGTTTCGTCAACATAATCCCTATCCCTCCGTGGGGCAAAGGCTGGCCGATTGTTCGGTATTCCGAGCCGTTTGAGCAGTGACACAACCTATAACTAGGGAAAATCTGGGCAAGCGTCAATAGCCATGGGGGGATAATGTTAAGTGGCGAAGAAATAGTCAGTGGATTGTGTCTGCGTGCTAGCAGGTTTCAGGCCTGCTCACGGTTTTTCGCGTGTGGAATGTGACTATTTCCGCAGATCTTGATGAAAACCCCAGCGTTTGACGCGTTCGGCTCGATAAAGGCTTTGCCTGTGCGTTTTTTTTTGCATAGAGTGACCCAGCGCTAAATGCCCGATCATAAAGGAAATGTTATGAACAAAGCTCAACTTGTCGATGCGATTGCCGCCAAAGCAGATCTGAGCAAAGCTCAGGCCAAAGTGGCTCTGGAAGAGATCATCAATGGTATTACCCAGAGCTTGAAAGAAGGCGATGCTGTGCAACTGGTCGGTTTTGGCACCTTCAAGGTCACCCACCGCGCAGGCCGCACCGGTCGTAACCCGCAAACTGGTAAAGAGATCCAGATTGCTGCTGCCAACGTGCCTTCATTCGTGGCTGGCAAGGCTCTGAAAGACGCCGTCAAGTAAGTCCGAAAGTCTGTTTTGTCCAATGCCAGTCAGCTTGCTGACTGGCATTGTTTGTATGAGATTCTCCCATCCTTCCTATTAGTCCTTCCTGACTTTTCCTTCTGTCAGCCTCGTTGCGGCTGAGGCCTTATGCCGTTTGCGGGTTGGATGGCAGCGGCCAGATCCGCTCATAGGCCCAGGTAAAGACCATGATGTAGACGAGGTAGAAGGCGACGAAGCCGAGATCCAGCATCAGGGCGTCCCACACTCCCAAATCGAGCCAGAACATGACGCAGGGGAGGGAGAGCATCATAAAGCTCGCCTCATAGCCAAACGCGTGCAGGAAGCGGTCCAGTGGTCGTTTGTTGGTGCGCCCGCACAGTTTGAGCAACCCCTTGTCGAAGAACAGGTTCCAGCCGTAGGTCCAGGCAGTGGCGACGATGGAGAAGAAGATGGCCAGCGAACCGACCTCGGCGACGCCCTGACCGAACAGCTGGCTGATCAGCGGTGCGACCAGTGCCAGCCCGATGCCTTCGTAGAGAACCAGATAACGAAGTCGATCAGGGGTGGTGCGAAGTTGAGTACTACTCATGGGGATATGCCTCCTGTGGGAGGCGCATTCTAATCAGGGAGTGGTTAAAAGAGAAGCATCGGCCCGTCGTGACTGGCGTTGAGGGGCATGATGATGCCCCTCTTTGCGATACTTCTCTATTGCCAATTTGGGCGTTAGCCCTGAGTGGTCAAGTCTGCGACTCAGGCGCCGGTTGGCGTGACCCGTGTCAGCATGGCAAAGCCCTCTTCCACTTGGGTGAGCTCTACCTTGACCTCCCCCAACTCGGCGAGCGAGGCAACATGAGTGCCACCACAGGGAATGGTCACCTCCTGGCCTTCCAGCATGCAGTGCCAGTAACGGGAATCGATGATCGCCTCGCCAGCGCGGCTACGGCGGATCTCGCCTCCGGCTGCGATCCAGTCGGCCAGTTGCTGGTTGACCTTCTCTTCAATCAACGCCAGATCTGCTAGCAGCGCCTCGCTGTTGACCCCCTTCTTGCGCAGGCTCTTGCCGATGCGGTACTGCTCCCGTGATCCGCAAGGCTCGACCCGCGAGCTTTGAATAGCCAGACGATCGAAGTCGGGCTGGTCCAGTGCATCGCGCTCGCTTACCTCCTTGCGCCAGTAGGGGATGAGTACCCGGTTGAGGGCTAGTGCCGCCAGATGGCAGCCGCTATGGCCCAGACTCAGGGCGTGGCGGGCAGCGCTATCTACTTGTAATTCGACCTGGCTGCCAACGGCCAGCTCATGGTCACCGGTCAGCGGGTGGACCACCACGAAACTCCACCCCTCTGCGCCCCGCTTGACCGGAATGGCAGTATCGACGAACAGCTCGCCATCCGGGCTGATGGCCCCCATTCGGCAAGGGCCAATGGTTGCTTCGCCCCCTTCCCAGCGAACATGGCCCACATCCCCCGGCTGATCGGGCCAGAGGTGGCTCTGGGGATGAAAGGGGGTGAGGTCGGTGACCAGCAGTGTGGTGTCGCCACGCTGGCAGCAGACCACGCTGGCCTGCTCCTGATGATGGCCCAGCACGAAGCTGGCTCGGGTGTGTTCCATGGCAAGGCTCCCGCAACGATAAATGAGAAGAGAAAGCGGCAGCATACGCCAAAGTGCGAAGAGGCTCATTAACCAGAGTTAATGAGCCTCTCTTCTCGGTTTTACGGTTCGCTAGATCATGGCGACCAGCAGATAGGCGTTGAGGCCAATCACCAGCGCAACGATAAGGCGGCCTACCGCCTGGGTGACGGGGTGGTTGCGATGTTGCCCCATCAGCGCCCGATCGCCGGTCAGCATCAACAGCGGGATCAGGGCCAGCGCGATGCCAAAACTCAGTATCACCTGACTCAGTACCAGAATTTCGGTGGTGTTGAGCCCCATGGCGATCACCACGAAGGCGGGAGCCATGGTGATGGCGCGACGCAACCAGAGCGGGATGGTAAAGCGGACAAAGCCCTGCATCACCACTTGCCCGGCCAACGTGCCCACCACGGTAGAGCTGATGCCGGAGGCGACCAGCGAGAGGCCAAACAGGGTGGCCGCAGCCTGACCCAGCAGCGGAGTGAGGGTCTGATAGGCGGATTCCAGCTCCGCCACCTGCTGGTGGCCCGAGCTGTGGAACGCGGCGGCCGCCATCGCCATCATCGTCAGATTGACGAAGCCGGCGATAGTCATGGCAATCGCCACATCGACCCGGGTGGTGTGCAGCCGCTGGCTGACCGAGCCTTGATCCTGCGTGTGCTGGGTCAGTGCCGAGTGCAGATAGATAACATGGGGCATCACGGTGGCACCGAGCACACCGGCGGCCAGATAGACTGCATCGCTATTGGGCAGACCGGGGAAGAGGGCCCCCTCCAGCAGGCTGGGCAGATGGGGGCGGGAGAAGATCAGCTCGACGATGTAGGCCGCCGCGACAAACAGCAGCAGGCCACCGACCACGAACTCCAGTGGTTTCTGACCACGGGACTGCAGCATCAGGATCCCCCAGGTCACCACGGCGGTGATACAGGCTCCTTCAAGCAAGGTCACGCCAAGCAGTAGCTTGAAGCCGACTGCGGCGCCGATAAATTCGGCGAGATCGGTGGCCATGGCGATGATCTCTGCCTGCACCCAGTAGGCCCAGACCGCCGGTTTTGGCAGTCGGTCGCGGATGTGCTCCGCCAGATTCTTGCCGGTGACGATACCGAGTTTGGCCGAGAGGGTTTGCACCAGCATGGCCATCAGGTTGGCCCATACCACTACCCAGAGCAGTTGGTAGCCAAAGGTAGAGCCCGCCTGAATATTGGTGGCGAAGTTGCCCGGGTCGATATAGCCGATGGCGGCGATAAAGGCAGGCCCGAGCAGGGTCAGTTTGAATTTGCGGGGTGGAATTGTAGTCGTCAGTGCGGGTTGCATGGCATCACCCTCCATAAGGATATGGAGAGAGAATAGATCTAAGTGATAATCATTATCAATTGTTGTTTCTGATGATTTCCATCGGGAAAAACATTTAAGGCAGTCAGTTGCAGTGAGGGATGTGATTTCGTACAATACGCCGCCCTAGAAAAGCAGCGACTAAACACCTTTATGTTCCTTGCCTCCGAGGTCTGGCTGCACCTGGGCGGAGGCTGAATTAATCCGTAAGGAGCTAAAATGCGTCATTACGAAATCGTCTTCATGGTTCATCCGGACCAGAGCGAGCAAGTTCCCGGCATGATCGAGCGTTACACCGGCGCCATCACCACCTCCGGTGGTACCATTCATCGCCTGGAAGATTGGGGCCGCCGTCAGCTGGCTTACCCGATCGACAAACTGCACAAAGCCCACTACGTTCTGATGAACGTAGAAGCAGAGCAAGCCGTTATCGATGAGCTGGAAACCAACTTCCGCTTCAACGATGCCGTTATCCGCAACATGATCATGCGCACCAAGCACGCCGTGACTGAAGTTTCTCCGATGGCCAAGGCCAAAGAAGAGCGCTTCACCCGTCGTGACGACGAGCGCCGCGAAGAAGCTACTGAAGCTGCTTCCGAAGAGTAATTCTGGATCACTGACTAGAGGATAAAGGCCATGGCACGTTATTTCCGTCGTCGTAAGTTCTGCCGCTTCACCGCCGAGAACGTTACCGAGATCGACTACAAAGATATCGTTACTCTGAAAAACTACATCACTGAATCTGGCAAGATCGTACCGAGCCGTATCACCGGTACCCGCGCCAAGTATCAGCGTCAGCTGGCACGCGCCATCAAGCGTGCTCGTTACCTGGCTCTGCTGCCGTACACCGATCTGCACAACAAGTAAGAATCGGCCCGGCACTTAAGCCTAACTCAACGAAATTTATAGAGGAAAGGTAATGCAAGTTATCCTGCTCGACAAAATCGCCAAACTGGGCGGTCTGGGTGACCAAGTTTCCGTGAAATCTGGTTATGCCCGTAACTACCTGATCCCGCAAGGCAAAGCTGTTATGGCCACCAAGGCCAACATCGAAGCTTTCGGTGCTCGTCGCGCTGAGCTGGAAGCCAAACTGGCTGCCAACAAAGCTGCTGCTGAAGAGCGTGCTGCCAAGCTGGCCGAACTGGCTACCGTGGTTATCGCTTCCAAGTCTGGCGACGAAGGCAAGCTGTTCGGTTCCATCGGTACCCGTGACGTGGCTGAAGCCATCACTGCTGCCGGCGTAGCCGTTGCCAAGAGCGAAGTCCGCATGGGCAACGTTCTGCGTAACACCGGTGACTACGAAGTTGCTGTTCAGCTGCACGCTGACGTTAAAGCAACCGTACAGATCCAGGTTGTTGCCCTGTAATAGCGATTCGCTTTTGCAGAGAAAACCCGCGCACTTGCGCGGGTTTTTTATTTTCCGGCCCGGGGGTAGAGTGAAGCGCTGTTCCACTGGAGGAGATTCCTATGGCTTGGGTAGAAGGTCGCGTCATCGAACGCATCGAATGGACACCCACCCTGTTCTCCCTGCGGGTAGCGGCCGAGCTGGCCCCTTACAAGGCAGGCCAATTCACCAAGCTGGCCCTCGAGCAGGGCGATCGCCGCATTCAGCGCGCCTACTCCTTCGTCAATCCCCCCTCTGCGCCATACCACGAGTTCTATCTGGTCGAGATCCCGAGCGGTGAGCTGACTCCCTCGCTCGGCTCGCTGCAAGCGGGCGATACCTTGCTGGTGCAATCCCAGGCCACCGGCTTTCTGACGCTGGATGAGGTGCCCGCCGGGCGCGATCTCTGGCTGCTCTCGACCGGTACTGCTATCGGCCCCTTCCTCTCCATGCTGGCCGATGGGGAAGCCTTCAACCGCTTCGACAATCTGGTGCTGGTGCACGGGGTACGTAAAGGCGAGGAGCTGAGTTATCAGGATTTGATTGCGAGCTTTGCCGAGCAATATGGCGAGCGCTTCCGCTATGTCCCCTTTGTCAGTCGCGAGCCCTGGCCCGATGCAATGGCAGGGCGGATCCCGGCGGCGATTGCCAATGGTCAGCTGCAGGATCGAGTGGGGTTGGAGTTCTCACCCGAGCTGAGTCAGGTGCTGATCTGCGGCAATCCGGATATGGTGAAAGAGACCCAGCAGACCTTGCTGGCGCAGGGGTTAGCCAAGAATCTGCGGCGGGCGCCTGGCAATATCAGTGCGGAGAATTATTGGTAAAACAATCAGCACAGGGGCGCAAGGCCCCTGCTGCATAAGCAAAGGCGGCAGTCAGTTTTTCTTGCCGTTACCCTTGTTTTTATCCTTCTGTTTGTCGTGACCTTGTCCCGGGTTATTGCCGCTGTGGATGCTGCGGTTGTAGTGATCCCGGTACTTGCCATCCATCTTGTCGCAGTTGAGTTTGATCCGGCTGTCGCCAATGCCAAGATCCAGACAGTTGTCCTGCCACCAGTCGTACTCCTTGTCATCCCAGTCGAGATTGATCTTGATGTCATCACCGGAGATCTTGATGCCATCGCTATTTTTGCTTGGCGGTGCCGCAACCGCGATGCCGTGCGCCATGAGCAGGGAAAGCAGCAGGGCGCCGCGCCGGATAACGGGGTTGTGTTTAGCTTGGGTCATCGCAAGGGTACTCCTGTTGTTACTGGTCGCTCTGCGAGTTGGCTGGGACCTGGTTGGTTTTCGGTGGCTGGTTGCGATTCTCTTCATCTTCCAGATTGAATTTGACCGCCTTGCAGTCGACGGAGGAGGTCTCCCCGATATCCAGAGTGAGGCAGTCGTTCTGGGTCCAGCCGAACTGTTTGTCATCCCAGTCCAGATTGAATTTAAGCTCATCGACGGAAAATTCGGTGCCACCGCTCTCTGGATATTGCTGTGTCGCAGCGGCGCCGCCGGTAACCAGAAGAAGGGAGAGTAGCAAGGTGGTCGTACTGTTCATGATGGCCTCGGATAATTGCAACGGTGGATGAGTGTACGGATCTGGGCTGAACCCGGGCGGAATCGCACCTCATCTCACCAGATGATCAAGTCAGGGAGGAATTGTATCGCTTTTCTGCTGCCGATTTGTCCGTTTTGGTCGCACTCTGGGCAGCTGGTTGCCAATCTGAAGGAATTCAGTCATTTGCCCTTCTCTGTGCGAGTCTGGCGACTATAATCGGCAGCCAACTTTTCCTGCACAGCACACCCCTTCATCATGACCACACAGGACTCCTCCACACAGCGCTACCCCAAGGGCTGGTTCGCTCTGACGACGGTATACAGTTTCACCGGGTTGGCCATTCTGGCTTCCATTATCTTCTCCCTGCTGCTGTTCCTCTCCATCGATGACAACCCGCTGATGAAGTGGCTGTTCGGCGGCTTGGCCATCATCTTCGAGCTGGGCAAGTTTTACGTCTGGTACGAGTACGGCGAGCGCAAGGCGCGGCGGGATTTGAGTGGTGCTTTCTGGTCGCTGCTGTTCTACAGCGTGCTGGCGGCCATCTCCATCGGCGGCAGTATCGGTGGCATCAACAGCGCCACCAACACGGTGCTGAGCCAGCAGGCGCGCCACGAGCGGGAGCTGGCCCGTTTCGACGAGCAGATCGCCAGCATCGAGCGGCAGATCCAGCTCAACGAGGAGGCAGCCCGCAAATACATCGAGCTGGAGCGTATCTCTAGCGGCGTCTCCTCGTTGCAGCATGCCAACACCAAGCTGCGTTTGCAGCAGGATGAGCTGCGTCAGCAGCGCGATGCCAGGCCGGTCAACGAACAATCCTCCATGCTGGGGCTGATGAGCAGTCTGGCGGACGGGGTAGGGATGAGCATCAGTCAGGTGCAGTTCCTGCTGGTCTGCTTCCTCTCGGTGCTGCTCGACGTGTTCGGTGCCTTCTTCGTCAGCCTGATCGGCGAGGAGAACCGCTTTCGCCGGATGTGGCGCTGGCAGCAGGATCAAGCTCGCAGAGAGGCGCAGGCAGTGTTGGCGATGGCTGCCCAGCCCGAGCCCATGATGCCCCCCGAGCCAGCCCCCGAAGTGCTGGCACAGGTGCGCGGTGCGCTGGTGAGCGGTGAGCTAAAGTGCAGCAAGCGCTCGGTGGCGCAGGCGCTGTCACTCTCGCTGGAGGAGGTGGATCGGGTGTTCCACCATCTGCTGTCGCAAGGGGTGCTGGGGCAGGGGAGCAATCGTCACTACTACCTCAATCCGGCGCTGGAGCAGCAACCCGGATAGTGAGAAGGCCACCGGAACTCGGTGGCCTTTTTCGTTATCGAGTGGCTGTGGCACTCAGTGAGTCAGCACCATCATCAGGCTGAGGAAGGCGGCCAGTCCGCCACCGATGCCGATGATCCAGTAAAACCCCTTGGCCCCCTGTTTGAGCGGGATGCGGAAGTAGAGCAGAAATGCCCACCACCCCAGTGCCAGCAACAGAGGAATAAGAAACATTCGAGCCATGGTGTCCTCGCTGTTATTCTGTTGACCCTTGATCAATCAACAGGATGGATTGTGCAATGACGCAACTACAGATTACCGTATTCGGTGACCCCTCGGTACTCAAGCTCAACCCTTCCCTCGATAAGGTGCCTGCCGATGGCGAAGTGCGGGTGCGCATCTGCTTTGCGGGGGTGAACCCCATCGATGCCAAAACCCGTGCCGGTCTTGGCTGGGCGGCGGCCCAGAACAAGGACAAGCTGCCCTGGACACCGGGTTATGACATCTCCGGCGTGGTGGAGAAGGTGGGCCCCGGCGTGACCTCGCTGGTCGAGGGGGATCGGGTGTGCGGTATGGTTGGGTTTCCCCTTACCGCCGGTGGCTACGGGGAGTCTGTGGTGGCAAGCGAAGGCGAGCTGGTCAAGCTCGACGGAGTGAGCCTGCAGCAGGGGGCGGCGCTGCCACTGGCCGGTCTCACCGCCTGGCAGGGGCTGCTTGAGCACGGCGGCCTCCAGAGCGGTCAGCGGGTCTTGATCCTCGCCGGTGCCGGTGGCGTCGGCCATCTGGCGGTGCAGTTTGCCAGCGCTTATGGCGCCGAGGTGGTGGCCACCGCCAGCCCCGATAACCATGGCTTCCTGCACGCTCTGGGGGCGCGCTGGATGGTGGATTACCACGACGCGAACTGGCCAGCACGGGTGGTGGCAGAGGCCGGCCAGGTCGATCTGGTGCTGGATCTGGTAGGCGGCGAGAGCGGCAAGGCGGCGTTGGCCTGTGTCAAGCCGGGTGGCCGCTTGGTGACGGTACCCACCATCACTGCCCAGTTGATCAAGGATGCTGGGGCTGCGGCGGGTATCGAGGTGGTCGGCATGCTGGTTCACCCCGACCAGAAGCAGCTGGGTCAGATGTTGATGCTGCTGCGTCAGGGGGAGGTGAAGGTCACCCTCGCCGGTGAGTTCGCTCTGGCTGAGGGGGCGCTGGCCCATCAGGCCATCGAAGGGGGCCATGTACGCGGCAAGCTGCTGCTGCGGATGCCTGCGGCTGATGGCCTGCCCGGATGAATGGCATTACCGAGATGGGGCTGGGGTGGCTCTTTTTAAGCGCATTTACCTCAGCCACTCTGCTGCCCGGTAGCTCCGAAGTGCTGCTGGGGGCCATGGCGGCCAAGGGGGAGTGGAGCATGGCGAGCCTGCTGCTGTGGGCGACGCTGGGCAATACCCTCGGTTCCATGACTACCTGGTGGCTCGGCTGGCTCGCCACCTTCAAGAAAAAACCGGAAGATTTTCAAGGCCGTGGGGAACAAAAAGCCTTAGGCTGGCTCAAACAACATGGTCACTGGTGTCTGCTGCTTGCCTGGACGCCGGTGGTCGGTGATGGTCTCTGTCTGTTGGCCGGTTGGCTGCGCCTCTCCTTCTGGCGCTCTCTCATTCTGATCGGGCTCGGCAAATTGTTCCGTTATGCCCTGGTTTTTCTGCTGGCCAGTCACATTTTCTAGCCTGTTTTTGTCACTCACGAGGTTACCGTGAACAAAGTCATACCTTTAACGATTCTGCTGGGCTTCACCCTGCCGGTGCTGGCGGCACCGACCCTGATTGCCGAACAGGGCAAGGAGGAGGGCAAGCTCGCCATCCCCTACCAGATGTACAAGCTGGACAACGGCCTGACCGTGATCCTGGCCCCCGACCGCTCCGATCCGCTGGTGCACCTCGATGTGACCTATCACGTCGGCTCATCCCGCGAGACGGTCGGCAAGTCCGGTTTCGCCCACTTCTTCGAGCACATGATGTTCCAGGGCTCGAAACACGTCGGTGATCAGGAGCATATGCGGATCATCAACGAGGCCGGTGGCGACATGAACGGCACCACCAACAAGGACCGCACCAACTACTACGAGACTGTGCCGGCCAACCAGCTGGAAAAAGTGCTCTGGCTGGAGGCAGATCGGATGGGCTTCCTGCTCGATGCGGTGAGCCAGAAGAAGTTCGAGATCCAGCGCGCCACCGTCAAGAACGAGCGGGCCCAGCGGGTCGATAACCAGCCGTACGGGCTGGTGAGCGAGAAGGTGGGGGAGGCGCTCTATCCGCGTACTCACCCCTACTCCTGGCAGCCCATCGGTTACGTGGAAGATCTCGACCGGGTCGATGTAAACGACCTCAAGCAGTTCTTCCTGCGCTGGTATGGTCCCAACAACGCCACCCTGACCCTGGGCGGCGACTTTGACAGCAAGCAGGCCCTCGAGTGGATCGAGAAGTACTTCGGCTCCATCCCGCGCGGCCCGGACGTGGCCGAGCCGACGCCAAAGCCGGTGACCCTGCCCGAGACCCGTTACGTGACGCTGCAGGACAAGGTACACCTGCCGCTGCTCTATATCAGCTACCCCACCGTCTCCCTTGGTGACCCGCAGGAGCCGGCACTCGACATGTTTGCCGACGTGCTGGGCGGTTCCGCCAGCTCCATGCTCTACCAGTCGCTGGTGAAAACCGGCAAGGCGATCGATGTGGGGGCGTCCCACTACTGCGAAGAGCTGGCCTGTACCCTGACCGTCTACGCCTACCCCAATCCGTCGCAGGATGGCAGCCTCAAGACCCTCAAGGGGGAGGTGGACAAGGTGATCGGCGAGTTCGCCCAGCGTGGCCTCAAGCCGGAAGATCTGGAGAAGGCGATCGCCAAGTACCGCGCTTCCGCCATCTGGGGTCTGGACAGCGTCTCCGGCAAGGTGAGCCAGCTCGCCATGGGTCAGGTGTTTGCCCAGGATCCCAACTATGTGTTCAAGACGCTGGATGCCATCGGCAAGGTAACCCCGGAGCAGGTCAAAGCGGCTTATGAAAAGTTCATCGCCGGCAAGCCGGCGGTGGTGCTGAGCGTGGTGCCCAAGGGCAAGACCGAGTGGCAGGTTGCCACCCCGAACTTTACCCCCGCCAAGCGCGAGCTGCCGGATTACAGCAAGCATGACGAAGCGCTGGCCGAACGACCGGTAAAAGACAATTTCGATCGCAGCGTGCAGCCCAAGGCGAGCGAGGCGGTGAGCGTCAAGGTGCCTGCCATCTGGCACGGCAAGCTCGACAAGAACATCGAGATCATCGGCACCAAGAGTGACGAGATCCCGGCCGTCTCCATCATGATTGCCCTGCCGGGCGGCATTCGTGCCGAAGATAAGGGGCAACTGGGGCTGGCCAATCTGACCGCTGCCATGATGGGGCAGGGCACGGTGCGCCTGACCGAGGCTCAGCTGAGCGACGAGCTGCAAAAGCTGGGATCTTCCATCGATGTCTCCAGCGCCCAGTACAACAACCTCATCACCGTCAGCTCGCTGGCGGACAAGTTGCCCCAGACGCTGGCGCTGGTGCGCGAGGTGCTGGAGCGCCCGGGCATGCGGGAGGCAGACTTCGAGCGGGTCAAGGCACAGCTGCTGCAGGGGATGCAACAGGCCCAGCAACAGCCCGAGTGGCTGGCCGGGCAGGCGTTCCGCGAGCTGGTCTACGGCAAGCAGAACCGCCTCGGTCAACCTACCGACGGGGTAGCGGCCGATGTGGCCAAGCTGACCCTGGCGGACGTGAAGCACTTCTATCAGGCCTACTACAACCCCACCAACGCCAAAGTGGTGGTGGTCGGTGATGTGGAGCAGAAGCAGATCGAGGAGCAACTTGGCTTCCTGACCGAGTGGAAGGGGGCCACGCCGACTCTGGGGGATCTCAAGCTCAAGGGTGAGCAGGCCAAGCCGGGTATCTATCTGGTCGACAAACCGGGGGCGCCCCAGTCGGTGATCCGCATCGGTCGTCGCGCCATGCCGTTCGATACCACGGGGGATTACTTCACCGCCGGGCTGATGAACTTCAATCTGGGTGGCAACTTCAACAGCCGCATCAACCTCAACCTGCGGGAAGACAAGGGTTACACCTACGGCGCCAGCTCCGGCTTCTCCGCCAACCGCGAGGTGGGCACCTTCGCCACCGGCGCCAATGTGCGGGCCGATGCGACTGTGGATGCCATCCGCCAGTTCCTCAAGGAGATGGACAACTACCGCAAGAGCGGCCCGACCCCGGTCGAGCTGGCCTATATGCGCAGCGCGGTCTCCCAGCAGGATGCCCTCTCCTACGAGACCCTCGGCCAGAAGGCGGGCTTCCTGCTGCAGATGGTGATGTATGACCTGAAGCCGGACTATGTGCAGGCCCAGAACAACCTGATCAAAACGGTGTCGCCCGAGGCGCTGAAGGCCAGTGCCGCCCGTTGGCTCAATCCGGCCGACATGGTGATCGTGGTGGTGGGAGACAAGCAAAAGCTTGAAAAACCCCTGAAGGAGCTTCATCTTCCCATCTATCCGCTGCAGTTGCCGTAACTGACGCTTTATAAAAATCAAGAGCCGCCCCGGATGGGGCGGCCTCACATGAGCCGTGAATATGACTACAACAAGCTTGTCGCTCACCGAGTTGCTGAATGCGTTGGGATCACCGGAGCGCCTCACCGCGCTCAAGGGGATCCGGCGCGGGATCGAACGTGAATGCCTGCGCATCACGCCGGATGGCCGACTCGCACAGAGTGACCATCCCCGGGTGCTGGGCTCGGCCCTGACCCATCCCAATATCACCACCGACTACTCGGAGAGCCTGCTGGAGTTCATCACCCCGGCCACCGACTCCATCGACAGCCTGATGGAGCAGCTCGGCGACATCCATCACCATGTGATTCAGCATCTGGGTGACGAGCGGATTTGGCCGCTCTCCATGCCCTGTTTCGTCGGCGGGGAAGAGAGCATCCGGCTGGCCCAGTACGGCAGCTCCAACATCGGCAAGATGAAGACCCTCTACCGTCAGGGTTTGAAGAACCGCTACGGCAGCCTGATGCAGGTGATCGCCGGGGTGCACTTCAACTTCTCCATGCCCGACAGCTTCTGGAGCGAGTGGCAGGATCTGGTGTGCGAAGGGTGCTGCAGCCAGCGCTTTATCTCCGACAAGTACATGGGGCTTATTCGCAACGTCTACCGCTTCGGCTGGCTGGTGCCCTATCTGTTTGGCGCTTCCCCGGCCATCTGCGAATCCTTCCTCAAAGGGCGCAAGAGCAACCTGCCGTTCGAGAAGACCGGCAAGGGTACCCTCTATCTGCCTTACGCCACCGCGCTGCGTCTTTCCGATCTCGGTTACACCAACAGCGCCCAGGCGGGGCTCAAGATCAGCCACGACAATCTGCCGGCCTATGTCAGCAGCCTGCGCCGCGCCATCAACACCCATAATCCCGACTTTGCCAAGATCGGGGTCAAGGTGGATGGGGAGTATCGCCAGCTCAACGACAACGTGCTGCAGCTGGAGAACGAGCTCTACGCCCCGATCCGCCCCAAGCGCACCCCGCGCAGCGGCGAGAAGCCCTCGGATGCACTGGATCAGCGCGGCATCGAATACATCGAGCTGCGCACCGTAGACGTCAACCCCTTCACTCCGCTCGGCATCGATGCCGACCAGATCCGCTTCTTCGATCTGTTCCTGGTCTGGTGCCTGCTGCGCCCCTCTCCGGTGCTGAGTGACGAGGAGATTGCCCGCAACCGCCGCAACCAGAACAAGGTGGTGCTGGAAGGGCGTCGTCCCGGCCTGACGCTGGAAGATGAGCAGGGCAATGCCATTGGTCTCAAAGAGTACGGCCTCAAACTGTTTGACGAGCTGGCTCAGGTGGCCGATCTGCTGGATCGCTGCTGCGGCCGCAACCGCTATCGCGAGACGCTGGCGATGCACCGCGAGAAGCTGCTCAACCCCGAGCTCACCTACTCCGCCCGCATGCTCAAGGAGCTGCTGGAGAGCGGCAAGGACAACGGCTGCTATGGCGACAAGCTGGCGACCCGCTATCGCGAGGAGCTGCTGGCAGGGGAGCTGCAGTACTGGGATGAGGCCTACTTTGCCGGTGAGGCGAAGGATTCGCTGGCCAAGCAGCGTGAACGCGAGCGCAGCGATAGCCTGTCATTCGATGACTTCCTGGCCGACTACTTCGGGACCAGTACCACCACGGCCTGAAGGCGGGTTCGTACCAACCAAAGTGCCAACAAAAAGCCGCTCGAGTGAGCGGCTTTTTCATTTCTCTGAACCTGAGCGATATCAGACGTGGTTATACATCGCCTCGATTTCGCTCTGGTACTTGGCCTCGATGATCTTGCGGCGCAGCTTCATGGTGGGGGTCAGCTCACCCAGCTCCATGGAGAAGGCGCTCGGCAGCAGGGTAAACTTCTTCACCTGCTCGAACTTGGCCAGCTCTTTTTGCAAGTCGGCGATGCGGGCTTCGAAGAACTCCATTACCCGGGAGTGGCGCAGCAGCTCGGTCTTGCACTGGTACTGCAGGTTGATGGAGCGGGCGTACTCCTCCAGCGACTCGAAGCAGGGGACGATCAGCGCCGAGACGAAGTGGCGGGCATCGGCGACGATGGCGATCTGCTCGATAAAGCGATCCTTGCCGATGGTCCCTTCCACCAGTTGCGGAGCCACGTACTTGCCGTTGGAGGTCTTCATCAGCTCCTTGAGGCGCTCGGTGAAGTAGATATTGCCTTGGCTGTCGAGCTCACCGGCATCGCCGGTACGCAGGAATCCTTCCTCGGTCATCACTTCGGCGGTCGCGTCCGGCTTGTTGTAGTAGCCGCGCATTACGGTGGGGGAGCGCACCAGCAGCTCGTTGTTCTCACCCAGCTTCACCTCGATGCCGTTCAGTGCCGTGCCGATGGAGCCGAGCTTGAACTGGCTGTCTTCGTAGCAGCAGACGGTGGCGGTGGTCTCGGTCATGCCGTAGCCGTACTTGAGGTTGAGCCCCATCGCCTGGAAGAAGAGGTTCACATCGTCGGCCAGACGGGCGCCCGCCACCGGCAGGAAGCGGGTGCGGCCGCCAAAGCGGGCGCGCAGCTTGCGAAACACCAGTCGCTCGGCAAGCCAGAGCTGGCCGTAGAGCAGCGGGGAAGCGGACTTGCCCGCCTGACGGGTGGCAACCATCTGTTTTCCGACCCGGGTCGCCCAGCCAAACAGGGCACGGCGCAGAGCCGGAGCCTGAGCGACTTTGGCCTGGATCATGGCGTAGGCCTTCTCGTAGAGGCGCGGCACAGCGCACATCACGGTCGGCTGCACCTCGCCAATCACATCCATCACCTTCTGCGGATCGCGGATATAGACGTTCTCGGCGCCGCAATAGAGCACGTAGTAGCTCCAGGCCCGCTCGAACACGTGGCTGAGCGGCAGCATGCAGAGCGACACATCCTGCTCGTTCAGATCGAGGCGGCTGTTGTGCATCTCGAAACAGGCGGCGATGTTGCTGAAGTCGAGCATGACCCCCTTGGGCTCGCCTGTGGTGCCGGAGGTGTAGATCAGGGTCAGCAGATCATCCATCCGGTACTGGCTTTCCCGTACTCGCAGCTCTTGCTCGCTGGGCTGATGGTTGCCGGAGACCAGAAATGTCTGGAAGTGGCTCGCCTGCTCGCAGCCGCGCAGGTTGACGCTGCCGTCGAGGGCGATGAGCTGGCGGATCTCGCCGCTTTCAATCAGTTGCAGCGCCTGATCGAACTGGGGTTGTTCGCCAACGAACAGCACCTTGATGCCGGCATCTTTGACGATGTAGCGCAGCTGATCGAGCGTGCTGGTAGGGTAGATAGGGACGCTGACACCGCGGGCGGCAAGGATGCCGAGATCGGCCTGGGTCCACTCCGGCATGTTGCGGGCATAGATGCCGACCATTTCGGTTGGCTGGTGGCCGGCACGGATCAGCGCCTGTGCGCAGTAGTCCATGGCCTGGCCCAGAGTACGCCAGCCGATGGCGCGCCACTGGCCATCTTGCTGAACCCGCAGGGCAGCCTTGTTGCCAAGCTGGGCAATACGTTCACGCATCAGTCGAACCAGATGAAGCTTCGGCATCAGTTAAACATCCTTTAATTACAGTTGTACGCCCGCGAGGGCACTAAAAATCGGGCTAGAGTTTAAACTCCAACATTACGGCTTACAAGTGTTCGCTGTTTGTCTTGGATCACAAAGAGCGCAAATAGCTCTCCCTTTGCGCAGACTGGCCGATACTGCTAGGAGGCAGAGAGAGGGTTAACGATATGAATCTGTGGGTGAAAGGGGCGTTGGCCGCGGTCGGGCTGATGGTGGTGGGGGGCGCTGCGTTTTGGTTCTTTGCCGGAACGTCATCACAGGGGCCCGCCAATCCCTGGTATCAGGGGGCCGAGGGGTATCAGCAGGCGCAGCAACAGGCGCTGGCGTTGGGCTATCCGCTGCTCTATGTGCTGGAGACCCCCAAGTGCCGCCGCTGCGGCGATCTGGAGAAGAAATTCTGGCAGAGCAAGGAGATGGCTGGCCCGCTTGCCCGGCTGGTGAAGGTGCGGCTCAGCCCGGGCAAGGGGGATGGCAGCGAGCAGATCCTGCGCCGCTTTCCCAAAGTCGCCACGCCGCCAGGCATCTATATTCAACAGCCGGGCCAGCCCCTCAGACCCATCAAGATAGTGGTGGATATCGACCAGATCTGGATGCCGGGGAAAACCTGGCTGCGTGGCTTCTATATGCCGCTCTCCGGTGCCGGATTCGAGGCGGTAGTGCATACCACTCTGGCCTTGCAGGATCCCGCGCTGGACAACGCCCCCCTCGATTGAGGGGGACAAAAGGCTTGGGCGCGACGAACAGGCTGGATCAGCCGAAATCGAACAGTCGCGACATCAGCACCGCATCTTCCCTGTCGTTGCCGGTGCCGTAGTAGTCGGCGCGGCGGCAATATTCGGCAAAACCGGCGCTCTCGTAGAGGTTGATGGCGGTCTGGTTACCGGCCCGCACCTCGAGAAACCAGGCCTCTGCCCCGGCTTGCTTGCTGCGCGCCAGATAGGCCTGCAACAGCGCCCGTCCCAACCCCTTGCCCTGAAACGCCGGATGCACGCAGATGTTCATCAGCGAGCTGTCACCGGCCACCAGATCCGAGATATAGAAGCCCGCCGGGGAACCATCGACCAGCATCAAGCCATTGAGATAGCGAGGACCGAAGCAGGAGAGCAGGTTGGCCTCACTCCATGGCTCCTTGTGAGCGGCTTGTTCGATGGGGTAGACAAGGTCGAAATCGCTCTCGAGCAGGGGACGAAACTCAGGCATGGGGGCTCCGGATGGCAAGATATTGGGCACTGGGGTTGGCAGAGGTTGCAGAGGCGGCATTTGTAAAATCAGGTAAAAAGAGCAGCATCACAGTGGGTCTTGGCGGCATGATGCAGGATCACGCCGCGTTGGCCGCAAGGTGTTGGCGCAGCTGTTGCCACAGGGCGCGCTTTTGCGCGGCGCTGGGGGTGAGCGGGCAGATCAGCGCATTTGGCCGCGCGGGGTTGGCCTCCGTCAGCCAGAGCAGGGGGGAGGCATCCGCCGTTTGCAGGTCGGCAGATGGCAGCTCGCTGAGCAGTGAGACCTCGTCGGGGGTCATGCCGAGCAACTGGCAGATATCCGCCAGCAGCGTGGAGGCAGGCAGCTGAGGCGCCAGCAACCAGAGTTTGCAGCTGGGCAGCGGAGCACTGGTGGCCGGTGCCGTCTGGCCGGGTTGTGCGGCATCTTGCGCAAGCTCGGGCGCGAGATCTGCCCCCAGCAATGCCGGACGACGCAGTTGCCAGCTTTGAATGCCCATGCGGGCCAACATGCTCTGACGAACGGGATCTTGCATTTGAGGCGACTCACTCTTGATCTGCATTGGGGAAAATTGTGTTGCGCAGGGTACACTCGAACCGCTTTTGCTGCACCCTTTGCAACGCATCATCTGGCGCATGCGGGCATGGTGCTCATCACGACACTGGCTATGCATGGGCGCAGCACGTTGCCGATACGGTATCGCACGGCCCTTGCGTTTTTTCCTGCCAGAGGCGGGTATTGTGCGGCAAGAGACACCACAATAAACATCATAACAAGACAAAACCCAAGGTCGAGCAAATGGATATCGCGCCTTGGGGCTAACATCATCCCAGCTTCGGAACACTCTCTATGTCGTCTTTAGCTCAAGCCCAGAATCCTGCGCGTCTTATTCCCATCCAGGAGCGCTTGCCCCGGCTGCTGGCCGCCCTCGGTGAGGGACTCTACGAACGGCAGGATGCCCTGCGCCTCGGTCTGCTGGCTGCCCTAAGCGGTGAGAGTGTCTTCTTGCTGGGGCCACCCGGTATCGCCAAGAGCCTGATTGCCCGCCGCCTCAAGCTGGCTTTTCACGACGCTCGCCACTTTGAATACCTGATGACCCGTTTCAGTACGCCGGAGGAGGTGTTTGGCCCCCTCTCCATTCAGGCGCTGAAAGAGGATGGCAAATACCTGCGCCTCACCACTGGTTATCTGCCTGAGGCCGAAGTGGTGTTCCTCGACGAGATCTGGAAGGCAGGCCCCGCCATCCTCAACACCCTGCTCACCGCCATCAACGAGCGGCAGTTTCGCAACGGCGACAGCCAGCACCCCATCCCGATGCGCTTGCTGGTGACCGCGTCCAACGAGCTGCCGGCGCCGGACAGCGGGCTGGAAGCGCTCTACGACCGGATGCTGGTGCGGATCTGGATGGACCGGGTGCAGGAGAAAGCCAACTTTCAATCCATGCTGGCCAGCGATGGCCACGCCCACCAGAATCTGCCGGAATCCCTGCAGATCCGGGGGGATGAGTACGAGCTGTGGCAGAGCCAGATTGAACAGGTGCGCCTGCCGGATGCCTGTTTCGAGCTTATCTATCAGCTGCGCCAGCAGCTCGACAGCCAGCTGGCCCATCGTTGCTATGTGTCGGATCGTCGCTGGAAGAAGGCGGTACGGCTTATCAAGGCGAGCGCTTTCTTCAATGGCCGCGATGAGGTCGCACCGGTAGATCTGCTGCTGTTCAAGGATTGTCTCTGGCATGACGAGGAGTCCCGCACCGCCCTGCTGGAGATGATGACCGAGTTTTCCCGCCTTTACGGCTATCAGCAACTGGCGATGACCCGTCAGTTGCTGGCGCTGCGGGATCAGTTCAAACAGCTCAAACAGAGCGTGGCCCAGCGCCTGTGCACAAAGGCCCGGCAACGCAAGCAGTGGTTTGGCCGGCGGGCGAGGGGGATCGAGATCCCGCTTGCCAATGCCAGACCCTTTGGCAAGCAGGTGCACTTCCATCTGCTCACCCCGGCGCCGCTGGATGGCGGCGATCCTGAACGGCTCACCCG
The DNA here is from genome assembly GCF_040908325.1 of Aeromonas sp. R4-1. Classification (NCBI taxonomy): domain Bacteria; kingdom Pseudomonadati; phylum Pseudomonadota; class Gammaproteobacteria; order Aeromonadales; family Aeromonadaceae; genus Aeromonas; species Aeromonas sp. R4-1. The sequence continues at coordinate 41,607 of NZ_JBFODM010000098.1, read as the reverse complement.
CACCCTGGTGTTCGATCGCACCTTGCTCTCCCACTGGCGCCCCACCGGTGAGGCGCTGGTGGGTTATGAGTTTGGCAACCCGAAAGAGGGCCATTACGAGCTGGTACTGGACGATGAGCTGCGGCTGCAGGTGCTCGATATCCAGCGCCAGCAGATCCCGCTGGTTTTGATGGAGCGCAACGCCATCCCCGAGGTGGTGCTGGCGCCCTGGTTGCAGTCGCTCGACGAGCTGCTGGTTCAGGTCGGCAAGGTGATGCAGGAGCTCAAACAGCAGCGCAGCCTGTTCGAGCGTCACCAGCAACACCTCTTTATCGCCCAGCGCTGGCTGCAGCAGGTGGAAGACAGCTTCTTTGTGCTGAACCGGGATCTCGAACTGCTGCGCAGCGAGCTGACCCAGTGGCGCGAGCGGTTGCCAAGGCTGGACGAGTAAGGAGCGCTCATGCTTGAGATCGGCATGCTGGATCTGGGCCTTCTCATGGGAGAGGGTGAGCTGGCGGGAGAGGTGGTGGCGCTGCTGGCGGCCTCACCCAAGATTTCCGAATTTATCAAACGCTCCCCGCTACAGGGCAAGCTGCTGAAAAAGCGCCTGCAGAGTTGGGGCGAGCAGCTTGGTGAGGAGATCCGTCACAAGCCGGTGCCGGTGGCGCTGGAGCAGGAGTACCTGCTCTATCAGGCACACCGGCAACTGCCGATGACCGAGCTGATTGGTCGCCTGCCCGGCCTACTGGAGTCGCTGGAGCAGTACAGCCCCTTCGCTGGGGAGGCACGATCCTTGGTGCGTCAGCTGACGGCCCACCCCACCGAGGGGCTGCGCCAGCTCTTTATCGACAAGTGGCGCGCCAGTCTGGTGGGGAGCCTGTTGCAGTTGCAGCAGCAGATCGCCGAAGCGGAGCGGGAGAAGCAGCGTCAGGAGATTGAAGATCAGCTGCTGGCGAGCCGCACCCTGGCCGATGCCCTCGACCCCAACCAGATCTCCGCTGGTGGTTTGTGGGATCTGGCGCAGGGGCACTGGCACAAGCGCAGTCTAGTGCTGGTCAAGCAATACGCCCGCATGTTGCAGCGCGAGCCTTTGCTGGCGGAGATTGCCGGTCTGCTCGGGCGCAGCGAGCGGGATCGGCGGGCGCAGGAGCAACCTGTGCCGCCGGTTCAGGTGCTGGAGCTGGAGCCCGCTCCCAGCGACGATGTGCCGGACGATCTGGTGGGCATCCATCAGGCGAGCGATCTGATGCGGCTGCTGCCAAGCGAGGCGGTGATGCTGGGCCTGCCCGAGCTGGAGCTGGAGTTCTACCGCCGCTATCTGGAGCGGCGTCTGCTCAGCTATCAGTCACGTGGCACCTTGCCGCGCCAGCGCATCATGTTGCGTACTCCGGAGCAGGGGGGGCAGCAGTTGCAGCAGCGAGGCCCCTTTATCGTCTGTGTCGATACTTCGGGCTCCATGGGCGGTTATCCCGAGGAGTGTGCCAAGGCACTCTTTCTGGCGTTGCTCAAGGTGGCGATGGATGAGAAGCGCGGCTGCTACCTGATGCTCTTCTCCACCGAGGTGGCGACCCTCGAGATCACCGCCGATACCGGGCTGGACAAGGCGGAACGCTTCCTCTCCATGAGTTTTCACGGCGGTACCGATCTGGTGCCTTGTCTGGAAAAAGCGCTGGCCAAGCTCGATGATCCCGCTTTTGCCAAGGCGGATGTGCTGGTCATCTCCGACTTTATCGCCCAGAGTCTGCCCCATCCCCTGCTCGATCAGATGAACCGCTATCGCCAGCGCCAGACCCGTTTTCACGCCGTCGCCATGTCCCGCCACGCCAAGCAGGCGCTGCTGCGGGTCTTTGACAACAGCTGGCTGCTCGATTGTGGCCTGCGCGGCCGGCTGCTGCGGCGCTGGCAGCATCACTAGTGACCGGGAGGGGGCAACCCCTCTTGAGTTGTTATCCCGCCCCCTCTTTTTCGCTGTGCGTCCCCGCTTTTATTCCAACGCGATGATATCGCAGTAAAATGTGACTAGCCTGCCATTCGGGCTCTCTGTCCGGGTGATAGCCTTTACAACCATTGTTACAGGGGAAAGATGGTGATTTTCCGGCATCGGCTTGCCCGATGATCTTTCCCATTGATCCGGAGTGTGTATGAGCCGACTTGCCTTGCTGCTGTTGCTGGCGGCGTTCGGGCTGGCAGCCAAACCCTTGTCCCCCGAGCAGTTGGAAAATGAACTGGGAGGGATGGAGCGGGTCTACCAGCCGATCGAGTTGCTGCGGGAGCGCGTTGCCCGTTTGCAGCGGGACGGCAACGCCTATCCGCCGTCGCAGCAGATGCGGATCAGTCGTCTGGCTTGCTGGGCCCAATCGGCCGATGACATGCAGGAGTCCCGTACCGCCATCGCCAATGCGGAGCGGATGCTGGCCATTGCGCGCGAACAGGGTAATGACGCCGCCGTGGCGGAGCTGACGATTTGCCGCGGCTGGTTCAATCAGCTGCTCGGCGAGGTAGTGAAGGCTCGTCACGATTACGATGAGGGGCTGCGGCTGGCAAGAGAGGCCGCCGTGCCAAAGCTGGAGGCGCTGGCGCTGGCCCGCCGGGGGGCCATGCTGTCTTTTCAGGGGGTCTCAGGCCAGGGGCTGATGGATCTCACCAAGGCGCATAATATCTACGAACAGCTGGGGTTGCCCACCTGGTATCACCAGGCGCAGCTCGAGATTGCAGCCACATTTCGTCGTATGGGCCTCTACGCCGAAGCGCTCGCCACCCTCAACCGGTTGAGCGAACACTTTGCCAGGAGCCACGATGGATTTGGCTCGGCAAGGTTAAGTGATCAACTGGCGATGATCTATCTGCAGACCGGGCGTTATCAGGATGCGCTGGGCGAGCTTGAACGCAGTGCGGCCTTTTATAATCAGCCTCAATATCTGATTGAGCATGCCGAACGCATGGTGATGCAGGCCGAGGCTCTGCTCGGGCTGGATCGCCCCGCTGATGCGGGACGCTTGTTGGCACAAGCGGCGAAGGTGCTCTCTCCCGACGTTGACCCCATCCTCCATGCGCATCTCGAGCTGGTGCGGGCGAGGTTGAGAGTCGAAGAGCAGGAACCAGTGCCAGCCTTGCGTGCGCTTGAGAAGATTGAGCCGATTTTGAAGGTGGAAGGGCACGTGCGCTTTTTGCTCGAGCTCTACTGGGTACGCAGTCGGGCGCTCGAGTTGCAAGGCGATTATCCGGCGGCGCTGGCTGCATTGCGGGAGCATCTGGTGCAGGAGCAGCGGCTCGATCAGCTGTTACGGGAACAGAGCACGGCCTGGGTTCGCGGCGAGTTCGAGCTGGCCCGTCAGGAGGGGGAGAACGAGCGACTGCGAGTCGAGCAGCGACTGCAGCAGCAGGAGCTGGAGCAGGTCAAGGAGCGTCGGTTCTGGCTGCTGGTGGTGATGGTGCTTTGCGGGGGACTGGCGCTGCTGACGATGGGGTGGCTGCTTGATCGCAACCGTCGGATGCGTCGTCTGGCCTTTACCGATGAGCTGACCGGCATCAACAACCGCCGTCGGGTGCTGCGGCAGGGCAGCGATATGTTGGCGCAGGCTCGCAGGCAGGGCTCGCCATTTTGTCTGCTGGTGTTCGATATCGATCACTTCAAGCGGATCAACGATACCCTGGGCCATCATCAAGGAGACAGGGTGCTGCAATGGGTCTCTCGAGCGGCAGATCGTCAGCTGCGGCACCAGGATCAGTTGGGGCGTACCGGCGGAGAGGAGTTCTTGATCCTGCTGCCGGATACCAGCCTTGAAGAGGCGTGCCGGGTGGCTGAGCGGATCCGTCACTCGGTCGCCAACCGGGCGCTGCCCGGCATGTCGTACCCGGTAACCATCAGTATCGGATGTGCCTCTTTGCGAGACGATGATCAGGATCTGGCGGCCTTGATCCAGCGTGCCGACAATGCGCTGTATCGTGCGAAAGAGGCGGGGCGCAACCGGGTGGAAACAGACGAGTGACGGGCTGGGTATTGTCACTCACCAGGGTGTCATCGCTATTGGGAGCACACAGATACGGCGATGATGCTCGTCCCCTGCGCTCGTTCTTGCCTGAGATGGCAGATTGGCAAGCGCGAGCGCAGAAGACCGTTAGAAGGGCGTTATGCCCAGGCGCTGCCGCCATTGAGGTGAAGCACTTCACCATTCATGTTGTTATTGCTCATCAGGAATAGTGCGGCCTGCGCATAATCCTCTCCCTCTCCCAAGCGCTTCAACGGCAGGCTTTGCGCCACGGCTGCCACTTTTTGTGGGTCATTGCCCAGTGCTTTAAGCAGCATGGGAGTGCGCATGGGGCCCGGGTTGATGACGTTGATCCGACGGGGGGTCAGCTCGGTCACCAGACTGTGAGCCAGCGTTTCAACCGCGCCAGCTGCAACGGCAGGGAGTGCCTTACCTAGTTGTGGGCGGCGCGTCACCATCCCGGACGTGAGCACGATGGAGCCGCGTTCGGACAGTTTGGGTGCTGCGGCGCGGATCGCATGAACACTTCCCCAGAAGCGGCTGTCCATGTTGATTTTCAAATCCTCGATGGCAGCGGTGAGAAAGCTGCCTGGTCGCATGACGGCGGCGGTGATGACGAGATGATCCAGCGAATCCAGCTGGCTGAAAAAGTGATTGACGGAGTCGACGTCGAGAATATCCAGTTGATGGCCACTGGCATTTGGGCCCAGTTCAGCCAGCGCAGTGGCAAGCTGCTCACGGCTGGAACCGCCGATAATGACCTTGGCGCCTTGCTCGATCGCTTGTTGGGCGGTGGCCAGGCCAAGACCCGAGGTACCACCGATAATGACGATCTGTTGATTGTGCAGGGTGGAATGTTTCATGTAATGACCTCTCCATTATGTAGATACGATTTACATATTTGTAGCTGGATAGGGAAAGTCCAAGTATGAAAATTTATCAAGAGTGGTTGTTGCTGGCATGGGGAGGGGGCCAAGTCCACGTGGTCCGGATGCTGCCATCCGATTCGGAGTGTTTGATTTTCTGTTCAGTTGGAACCTGTGGAACGGCTGAGCGGCCAAATTATCATCTCTTGTCAGGCTGGGTATTTTTCACTCGCGCGGGTATAATGTCGCGCAATTTTGCTTTGACTCAGGCGAGAAGACCCATGTAACGCAACCCTCCTCCCTCTCTCCACCAGGTTGGCAATACGCCAGCTGGCGTGGCTTTCGTTGCGTATACATGTGCCGTGAGCGGCATTCCGGATTTATTCCCACGGTGGCTGATGCCACCGCTCAATAGAAGAACGTTGAATTATGTCAGCTGAATTTCTGAGTGAAGTCTCCAAGAGACGCACTTTTGCGATCATTTCGCACCCGGATGCGGGTAAAACCACCATCACCGAAAAAGTCCTGCTGTTCGGACAGGCCATTCAGCGCGCCGGTACCGTCAAGGGCCGTGGCTCGGGTCAGCACGCCAAATCCGACTGGATGGAGATGGAGAAGCAGCGTGGTATCTCCATCACCACCTCGGTGATGCAGTTCCCCTATGCCGATTGTCTGGTCAACCTGCTCGACACCCCGGGTCACGAGGACTTCTCCGAAGATACCTACCGTACCCTGACGGCGGTCGACTGCTGCCTGATGGTCATCGACGCCGCCAAGGGTGTTGAAGACCGGACCCGCAAGCTGATGGAAGTGACCCGCCTGCGTGATACTCCCATCCTCACCTTCATGAACAAGCTGGACCGTGAAGTGCGTGACCCGATGGAAGTGATGGATGAGGTGGAGCGCGAGCTGAAGATCATGTGCGCCCCCATCACCTGGCCCATCGGCTGCGGTAAATCCTTCAAGGGGGTCTATCACCTCTACAAGGATGAGACCTATCTCTATCAGAGCGGTCAGGGCCACACCATCCAGGAGAAGCGGGTGGTCAAGGGGCTGAACAACCCGGATCTGGATGCCGCCGTCGGCGAAGATCTGGCCCAGCAACTGCGCGACGAGCTGGAGCTGGTGCAGGGCGCCTCCCCCGAGTTCGATCACGATGCCTTTATCGCTGGCGAGATGACCCCGGTCTTCTTCGGTACTGCACTGGGTAACTTCGGTGTTGACCACATGCTGGATGGCCTGACCGACTGGGCGCCGTCTCCCATGCCGCGCAAGGCCGAGAGCCGCGAAGTGGTAGCGACCGAGGAGAAGTTCTCCGGCTTCGTGTTCAAGATCCAGGCAAACATGGATCCGAAACACCGCGACCGTATCGCCTTTATGCGTATTGTGTCAGGTACTTACAGCAAGGGCATGAAGATGCGCCATGTGCGCATCGGCAAGGATGTGAACATCTCCGACGCCGTGACCTTTATGGCCGGTGACCGTGAGCAGGCGGAAGACGCCTTCGCCGGTGACATCATCGGTCTGCACAACCACGGCACCATCCAGATCGGTGACACCTTCACCCAGGGTGAAGATCTCAAGTTCACCGGTATCCCGAACTTTGCACCGGAACTGTTCCGCCGCATCCGCCTGCGCGACCCGCTCAAGCAGAAGCAGCTGCTCAAGGGGCTGGTCCAGCTCTCCGAAGAGGGCGCGGTACAGGTGTTTCGTCCGCTGATCAGCAACGATCTCATCGTGGGTGCGGTCGGTGTGCTGCAGTTTGACGTGGTGGTTTCGCGCCTCAAGAGCGAGTACAACGTCGAGGCCATCTACGAGGCGGTCAACGTCTCCACCGCCCGCTGGGTGGAAGGGACCGACGTCAAGAAGTTCGAAGAGTTCAAGCGCAAGAACGAGGTCAACCTGGCTCTCGATGGCGGTGACAACCTCACCTATATCGCGCCGACCATGGTCAACCTGCGCCTGGCTCAGGAGCGCCACCCCGACGTGGAGTTCCGCCAGACTCGCGAGCACTGATCACCGCTGGTTTGCTTATTGGCAGATAATCAAAGAGACCCCGCTTCGGCGGGGTCTCTTGTTTTGTGCCGTTTGCCTGTTTAAGGAGGGATGCAGGGGGTAATGGTTCAGCATATACCAGTCGCAAGCAGCCCTCACCCTAGCCCTCTCCCGGAGGGAGAGGGAACCATCAGAGGTCTGCCTGAAAGGTCGCGGAAGTGTTTTTGCCCCCTTCTCCCCTTGCGGTAGAAGGGTTGGGGATGAGGGGGCTACCCCAGTGTCAGCACCATGCAGATCTCGCAATCCCCGTGGCCGGTGCAGCCAAGGGGGCCGGGCAGGTGTTCAAAGCCCAATGATTCATAGAGGCTGGTGGCTTCGCGCAAGACCTCGGTCGTTTCCAGATAGCAGCGCTGATAACCAAGTGCGCGCGCCTCGTCCAGTGCCTGCAACACCAGCCGCTTGCCAAGGCCCAGTCCGCGCAGGGCGGGCATAAAGTACATCTTCTGCAGCTCGCAGACTCCCTCTTCTCCCGCCAATGGCGCGATACCACCACCGCCGAGGATGGAACCGTCCGGCCCTTTGATAACCCAATAGCGGCTCTTTTCCCCCTGATAGCTTTGGGAGAGGGTGTCGAGATTGGGATCGGATACCCCATACCCCTTGTCGGCGGTGAGGCCATATTCGGCCGAGACGGCGCGGATCACCAAGGCGATCTGGGGATTGTCTGCCGCTGTGATGGGGCGGATCTGGTAGCCCCGCTGGCGACGGGCGCGGGAGAGGGCGCTGCGATAGAGCCGCAGCCCTTGCCACAGCTGCTCCCGCTCAGGCAGGCTCAACTGCGCCAGCATCTCTTCCATCGCCCCGTCCATCTCCCGGTGCAACTCCAGCAGCATCCCCTGACCGTTGACGGTGAGGCGGGCCTCCTTGCTGCGGCCGTCGGAGGGGTGCGGGTGCCAGCTGATGAGCTCCCGCTCGGCGAGGCGGGCCAGCGGGCGGCTGGCGTTGGATTTGTCGATGTGCAGCTTTTCTGCCAGTTGCTGGTTGGTGGCCGGGGCGTTTTCCAGCTCGATCAGCAGGTGAGCCTCGATGGGGGTGAGGGCCAGATTGCCGCACTGCTGGGAGAGCATGCCGAGTTCGCGAACCAGATCGCGTGACAGGGCGCGCAGGGGACGGGGATCCATATCGTGGTTTCCTATTTAGTTGTGCATGACAACTAAAATAGCGTAAAAGTTGTAATTCGCAACCTTTTGCTGTGATGACTTGCAGAATTTGGGGTGAGCGGCAGCCCCGTTGATTGGGCTGCCGCAGGTGGGGCGGTCGTCAGGCGGCGGCTCTGATAGCCAGCTCCGGGCGGCGGGAGAAGCAGCGGGCGAGCAGCAACATGGTGGCGACGCCTATGGTGCCCAGCACCAGCCAAGGGAGGGCCGGTTGTCCCTGTTGCAGCGAGAAGTCATAGAGGGAGCCTCCGCCCACATAGCCGGTCATGCCTCCAAGCGCCAGTCCGAGGCGGCTGAAGCCCATGTAGCTGCCGCGGGCTGTGGGGTTGGCCAGCCGGGTCATCAGGGTCTCCCGGGCCGGTTCGCAGATGATGATCCCCAGATAGAAGCAGGCCAGCAGTACGAAGATGCCGGAGAGGGTGCTGACGAAAGCGACCAGCCCGATCCCCACCGTCATCAGCAGGATACCTGCCATCAGTCGGGTCTCCAGCCGATAGCGCCGTTCGCTGAAACGGGCGATGGGGTAGAGCAGCGCCAGTGACAGCGCCGTTTCCAGGCTGTACATCCAGCCCACTGCCGTGGTGGTGCCGGAGAGCTGCTTGACCAGAATAGGGAAAATCAGCATCACCTGTACCCACAGCATGTAGTAGCCGCTCAGGATCAGTACCAGTCGGCAGAAGGCGCGATCCGCCAGCACCTGTCCCAACCCTTCCCGCATCGGAGTCGGTTTGACCGAGAGGCGGTAGGCAGGCAGAAGGGTCCAGTTGCACAGGGCCGCCAGGGTGAAGAGCCCGGCGCCCAGCAGGCAGACATAGGTGAAGTCAAAGCGCAGCAGCCAGCTGCCGAGCAGGGCACCGGTGACGGCCCCTGCGCTCTCCAGCATCATCAGCAGGGAGATAAAGCGGCCCCGCTCATGGGGACGGGTAAATTTGATCACCAGTGCCGCCCGGGGCGGGTCGAACAGGCAACCGCCCAGTCCGGAGAGGAAGCAGGAGAAGATCAGCATGGCGCCACTGTCGGCCCAGGCCAGGGTGGCAAAGCCGACGGCGCGCAACAGCATGCCGGTGACGATTAGCGGGCGGGCGCCGAAACGGTCAGCGAGGGAGCCGCCAAAGATCCCCAGCCCCTGTTGGGTCAGCTGGCGCAGGCCGAGCGCCAGCCCCACCAGACCGGCCGCCCAGCCGAGTTGATCGACGAAGCGCAGGCTGATCATCGGCATCACCACAAAGAAACCCAGGATCACCAGTGTGGTATCCAGCGCCAGAAACCAGCGCCCCCAAAACCTCGCCCTATCGACCATAACGCCCTCTCATTCACAGATACCTTCATTCTGGAGAGGGTTTAGATATAGTGGTAGACGACAACTACCTATATTTCATATCAGGATTATTTATGTCTATGGATCTGGACGATCTGCAACTGCTGCTGGATGTGGCCGAGCTGGGCAGCTTCAGTCAGGCGGCGGCCATTCGTGGCTGGTCACAGCCGCTGGTGAGCCAGCGGATTGCCCAGCTGGAGGAGAGCCTCGGGGTGCCGCTGTTTCAGCGTCATCGACGCGGGGTGACGCCGACCCGTGCCTGCGAGGAGTTTCTGCCATCGGCCCGCTCTGCGCTGGCGATCCTGAGCGAAGGGCGGCTGGCACTGCAGGGGGCGCCTGCGCTGCCTTGTATCCGTCTCTCCAGCCTACCATCTCTTACTTCGGTGGTGTTTGGCTCGCTATTGATGGAGCTGGTGGACGAGCCGTTCGAGATCCGCTGCACCACGGATCACTCCGGCGAGATCATGCAGTCGCTGCTGACCGGCGAGGCCGATATCGGCTTTGTGCTCAAGCGCCCGCCGGTTGCGGGCCTGCAGATGGAACTGCTCTGTTGCTCCCCCATTATTGCTATCGCCTCGCCATTGCATCCGCTGGCCGGTTGTCACGGCCTCACCCTGGAGGATATTGCCGACCAGCGGCTGGCGCCTCAGGTATGGGGGCCGGGGTGTGACGTCTTTATCCAGCAGTTGCGGCGGCTGCGACGGGCCGCCAGCCCCCTGCATGCGGTGCAACCCGCCAGTGCGGCGCGGGATCTGGCGCTGGAACACGGGTTTATCACCCTGATGCCGGAGCTGGCCATCAAGCGGGATCTGGAGGTGGGGCGGCTGGTCAGGCTCGATGTGCGCAATCTGCCGCAGGAACATTGGGATGTGATGATGGCGTGGCGCGGTGGCAAGCGGCCCAACCCGGCCCGGGAAACCGTGTTGGCCACCGCCCGCACGCTGGCGAAACGGTGGCGCAATGAGTAGAACGATGCGGGACAAGGCCCGCATCGGGTGGATCAGTAGCTGGCCTTGAGGGTTACGCCACTGAACGCGGAAAACCCTGACAGCTGCACATGCCAGGTGCCCGCCTTGGGATTGGTGAACGAGCAGCTTTCGTTATTGCCCCCCTTGTAGGGACGGCAGTCGTAACTGCTGCTGGTGGGGGCGCTGCCAAAGCGGACGTAGAGGTCGGCATCACCGGTGCCGCCGCTGCTGCTGATCTGCAGCGACCTGGTGCCCGCCGGTACGTTCAGGGTGTAGTTGAGCTTGCCACCCTTGCTGGCGGCGAGGTTGCTTACCGGCACGCCGTTTTGCAGTACGTTATCGCTCGGTGGCGGCGTGGTGCCGCAGCTGGCATCAACCCCGACGGTCTGGAAGGCCCGTGCTACATCCGCCTGACTGTAACCCAGATCGGCGGTCGCCCGGATGACGCCGCAGGCCCCTTGCTGGTAGTTGGGGTTGGCGCCCCAGTAGAGGCGGTTGGCCAGCAAGAAGACTTCAAATGCCTTGCGGGTGTTCCAGCCGCTGCTGGTGGCGAGCAGGTAGAAGGCGCGGTTATAGACCCCCGAACTGTGGTGCACGTCGATGCCGTCGTAGTAGTCGCTCGCATGGCCGATGGATCTGCCATCCCGGGTCGGATCCTCGAAGTAGCGCAGTGAGCCGTTGCCCTTGAAGATCTGGGCGCCAACCAGCCAGTCGTTGCTCCCTTTCATGTAGAACTCGGCCGCTTCCCCCGCCATATCGGAGAAGGCCTCGTTGATGCCACCGGATTGTCCTGAATAGATCAGCCCGGAGTTCTGCTCGGTAAAGCCGTGGCTCACCTCGTGGGCCGCCACATCAAGGCTCACCAGCGGGTGGAAGGTGGTAGCGCCGTCACCGAAGGTCATCTGGCTGCCATCCCAGAAGGCATTTTCGTAATTCTTGCTGTAGTGAACCCGCATCTTCAGTTTGAAGGTGAGGGGCGCCGTGTTGTACCAGTTGCGGTACATGTCGAACACCACGTTGCCGAAGTAGTGGGCGTCGTTGAGGGGCGAGTAGGCGCCGTTGATCTCCTTGACCCGGTTCTCCGGGCAGGTGAACTGGTGGATGGCACCGCCTGAGGTGGCGTGGTTGAGGTTGATGGTATCGACGTTGGGGCTGGTCATCCGGCAGTTGTCATCCACGATGAGCGGGCCAAAGTCGGTGCCGTAGACGTATTTGCCGGTCTTGATGTTGCCCCCCGGGCCAGTGGCGTCCTTGTGGTTGATCCCCTCCCAGCGTTTGAGCTCCTCACCGCTCTGGGCATCAAGAATGACGAAGGGGCGGCTTGGCTTGTCACCTTCGGCGATGAAGGAGACCTGATAAACCAGCCGGGCCAGCCCGTTCTCATCCTGCATCACGTAGAGTTTGACCTGCTCGTTGCTCCCCTTGCTGCCCGCCTTGGCCTTGCTGGCGGCATCCTGTGGCGAGAGGGTGGCGACCGGACTTGCCACATCCTGATCGATCTGGCGCAGCATGCGCCCGCTGGCCTGATGCAGCTGGCCGCTCAGGCTCTTGTCAACCACGACGACCTGACCCATTACCGGGATGCCGTTCCAGACCTGCTCGTAGCGGATCCGCTGCTGGCCGTTGGGCAGCTTGACCACCCGCACCTGACGAAACTCGCCATCTTCCAGCTGCAAGGTACCACTCGCGGCACTGAGGCCTGTCATGGCCCGGATGCCGTTTGCCGTTACGTTGATCTCTACCTCTTGCGCCGCCAGTGCGGCGCTTCCCCAGCAGGCCAGCGCAACGGCCAGATAAATTTTATTCATCTCTTCTTTCCTTAAATCGGTGAGGTTGATAAACCGACCGAAGGTCGGGCGTTTTGAAGCTAGTGCCGGTGGGGGAAAGTGCCCCCTGTCAAAAGTGACAGCGCAGCACAAAGGGGTAGCAGGATCTGCCAAAGTGCCGTTTGTGGGTATTCGTCGGCGCCATGTGGAGAGCATTATCCGGTTTCAGACACCCACCCTCCTCTTTTGAGGGAGGAGAGTACGTGCGCAGTCACCCTCTGCGAAGCCTGCCGGAGGAGGGCCGTAAAAGTGGCTGGCGCGGCCAGTGGCGATTGGCTACATTGGGTGGCTGGTTCGCTATTTGATCACTGATTTGAAAGGAGAATCCCATGTTTTCATGGCAGTTGGACGACGAGCTTGCGCTGCTCTTCTTGCAGCCCGATATGGCGAGCGAACTGTTTGCCCTCTGCAATGACAACCGGGAGTACCTCTCCCAGTGGCTACCCTGGCCGCCACTGATCCAGCGCCCCGTCGACATCGCCCTCTTCATTCGCAGTGCCATCGAGAAGTTCGCCCGGGGTGAGGGGCTCACCACCGCCATCGAGTATCAGGGGGAGGTGGTGGGGGTTATAGGTTACAACAGCATCGATCACGACCTTGGCAAGGTGGTCATCGGTTACTGGCTGGCGGAGCGCTGGCAGGGTAACGGCATCATCACCCGGGCCTGCCAGGCCCTGATCCACCACGCCTTCGAGGAGATGGGGATGGAGAAGGTGGAGATCAGCGCCGCCACCGATAACGAGCCCAGCAGAGCGGTCTGTGAACGGCTCGGGATGCAGCTTGAGGGGGTGACCCGGCGCGCAGAGCGGCTGGGCAACCGGATTGTGGATCACACCCACTACAGCTTGCTGCGCGATGAGTGGCTAAGACAGCGGGAGTCCTGATGGCGCTGCCACATATCAAGACGGCCCGCACCCACCTGACCATACTGTCGCCGGATCGGGCCCCCATGATGCTCGATTTCTACCGGCGCAATCGCGACCACCTTACCCCATGGGAGCCGCTGCGCGACGAGCACTTTTACACCCTCTCGTACTGGCATGCCCGGCTGCAGGACAGCTACAGCCAGTTCTTCAACGGCACCGGCGTCAATCTGGTGGCCCTCGATCCGGCTGGCGAGCGGGTGATCGCTACCTGCAACTTCAGCAATATCCTGATGGGGGTCTTCAAGGCGTGTCATCTGGGCTACGCCATCGACCAGCAGCATCAGGGACAGGGGGTGATGGGAGAGGTGCTGTCAGCCGCCATCGACTACCTGTTTCGGGAGCACGATCTGCATCGCATCATGGCTTGCTATATGCCAGCCAATCAGCGCAGTGGCGCCTTGCTGGAGCGGCTCGGCTTCGAGCGTGAGGGATTCGCGCGGGCGTATCTGATGATCAATGGCCGCTGGGAGGATCACATCCTCACCTCGCTGATTAATCCGGCCCCCTGAGCGACAGATAAAAAAACGGGCCCGAAGTTGCCTTCGGACCCGTCTTCGAATGAGGTGCAGGCTTAGTTGGCCTTGGCATCGCTCACTGCAGCTTCAACCTTGGTAGCGGCTTCGTCAGCAGCTTTTTCTACAGTTGCAGTCGCTTCGGAGGTGGCCTTCTCTACGGTAGAGGTGGCTTCGCTAGCGGCTTTTTCTACAGTGGCAGCAACTTCGGCGGCCGGAGCAGCAGCAGGAGCGGCAGCTTTTTCTTCTTTCTGACCGCAAGCAGTCAACATCAGACCCAGGATACCGGCTACCAGTACTTTGTTCATGTGCATTCCCTCAAAAAAAGATGGAGAGATGGTCTGTGCAACCATCACAGCGCCCACCGTTGCCCGGTATTGAAACAAGAAGCCGGGAGGCAGCAGGCGGGCGCAATATAGCCCCATTAGTTACCGATGAAAACGGATATCACAATGACATTTTTTCGTGCCGTGGATAAAAAGCTCCACTGCAACGACTGATATCAATACAAGATGCCGTTAAATGGCGCTAATTGCACAATAAAACACCACTTTGCTGTCATCTTGCGGCGGTTTAACAAGGTCAAGGTTGCTCAAGCGCGGCCGATGACCCGTACCTTAGTCAGACAGCTTCTGACAGGGCAGCCGTTTTCCCTCAAGGTGGCTCTGACGGGCCAGATCCAGCAGCGCCATCACCGCCAGCGCTTCACTTGCTGGCACCGGGTTGCTCCCTTCCCCCTTGATGGCGGCGCAGACACCGCGATAGTAGGCGCCATAATCCCCCGCCTCACCCACCACGCTCTGCTGCTGTAACTGACCATCGACAATACGGCTGAGCTGACCGGGTTCGCTATCCATGCCCCAATCCGCCGCCGGTGGCCGCAAGCCCTGCTTGAGCTGATCTTCCTGCACATCCATACCGAATTTCACGAACGAACCCTGGCTGCCGTGAATGACAAAGCGCGGCATGGTGGCCGAGACCAGACAGCTGCCATGCAGAATAACCCGCAGAGCACCGTAACCCAGCACCACATGGAAGTAGTCGTCCGCCAGTGCGCCGGGGCGCTGCTCGGCCAGATCGGCCTGCAACCAGTCCGGTTGGCCGAACAGCTGCAATGCCTGATCCAGCACGTGAGGGCCGAGATCGAACCAGAGGCCGGAACCCGGGCCACCCGCTTCGCGCCAGCGCTGGCGCACTTCGGGGCGATAGCGATCGAAGTG